>CALEEC010000387.1 GCA_937949245.1 uncultured Gemmataceae bacterium
GTCAACGTTGTCAACATTGTCAACATCAACAGTATTCGTGTTTCCCCCCCGGCTTCCCTGGCGGAGGCCCCGGCGGAGGAAAAACTCCAATACCGTTGACATGTTGACGACGGCTGCTGCGGCTGCTGCTGAAAATCAGGAATACCGTTGACATGTTGACAGCAGCGGCAGCCGCAGCTTCAAAGCTACGTCAACGAAGCCTCGTTTTCTTTCTCGTGATTATGTGGTTTTGTCGACTTGTCGACGCGTCGGCACTGTAGGCACGCGTTCCTGACAAGTTGCCCGGACTAGCGCTAGGACGCCGATTCGGACTGTTTCCGGCAACGTAGGCCAAGTGTCGATCAGTTCGGCCAAGTCGGGAACCAGTGCGCCGTTTTCTGCGCCGCCTAGGGTAAGATTCGCGGGGTTCTTTTGGGAATTCGCGGGTAGTTCGACTCCCCGACGGAAGCGGTTCCCCGGGGCGATAAGTAAGCGGAACCTTGCGACACTGGATAACAGGCTGGACATCATGAAACATCGTGAGGCAGCGAAATCCGCTCAAAACATCCTGGCCCCCGTTGGTGTCATCCAAACCTCGATTCCACGCCAGATGGTAGCGGGTTCGGAGTCGAACGATAAGATTAGGTAGCAATCGGCGTGCCGTTTCGGGAAACTCTTGCTCTTTTCTCGGAAGAAAATCTTCCCCAGGGCTGGTCCAGCGTGCCTAAGATAAGGGTATGAGAAACGACATCATTCGCTTGCTTCCCGACTGGCACGCCGATGGTCCAACACAGATGGCGGCCGATGAAGTCTTGTTGCAGGCAGCGCAACGCGGTCTGCCCTCGCTGCGGTTTTATACTTGGAGTGAGCCGACCCTTTCTTTGGGATACTTTCAACCAAGTGGCGAAAGATGGAACGATCCGAACCTCCATCAGTTGCCTTGGGTGCGACGCAGCACTGGTGGCAAGGCGTTGGTGCATGACCGAGAACTGACCTACAGCTTGGCATTGCCCGCCGGGCAACCGTGGCAGACGAAGGAAACCTCGTGGCTGTGCCGAATGCACCACATACTCGTCAAAGCGTTGGCCGATCATCAGATCGCTGCTCGAACCTGTTTGTGTGGTGAACAGCAACAACTCGGGCCGTTTCTCTGCTTCCTCGACCAAACGCCGGCCGATGTCTTGATGGACACACCGACACGACCTGCGAAGATTGCAGGTTCTGCTCAACGCAAACAACGAGGGGCTTTGCTGCAACACGGGGGGATCTTGTTGCAGCAGTCGCCGTTCACTCCAGCATTGCCGGGAATTGCCGAGTTGACCCAGCGACACCTCACCAAGGACGAGTTGAAGGCATCCTTGCTCCATCATTTCCAACTCGAAACGGGATGGATCGTGGAACTAGGTGATTGGACTGACCAAGAGCGCGAAGCAATCGAACGGATCGCCGCTGAAAAATATCGCGGTAGCGATTGGAACGAAAAACGCTGACGGCAAACAAAAACCGATCGATCGTAAATCACGACCGATCGGTGCCTTACAGCACTGCTGATGAACCTGAGGAGAGACGAATCAGAAGGGATTGTTCAGGCTCTGGGGAGCCACCACGGGGGTGACATCAAGATTCGGCTGAATCAAGCTGCTGATCGGCTTAGCGTCAGGCTTGGGCAGAGGCTTGGGGGTGTCTTTGGGGGCGGGGATGGATTCCGCCGGTGGATTGTGCGCAGGAGTCGTGGCCACTGTACCGCAGGTGTCGCAACCTCCGCAAGGTTCGCAGCAGTTGCCTTTGTTGAACTTCGCTTTCAGGCGAGCAAACAATCCCGGCTTGGCACACGGATCGGCACAGGGATCGCAGCTGCAATCGTGAGCTTTCACATGATGGACCTTCACCGGAGCGCAGCAGGTGGTCGGGCAAGGCGTGATCGGTTGACACGGATCGCAGCAGGAATCTTTTTGGAATCGAGCACGCAGACGGTCGAGCAATCGCGGACGTGCGCACGGATCACAGCAGGGATCGCAACAGATGCTGGTCGAAGTGCCGCAACCGCTATTGCAGCTCGAGCCAGTAGCGATCACCTTCGGTGCAGCAGGGGCAGCCGGAGCGGCCGGAGCAGCGTCGGCACCCGCCATGAAGGCCGTGGTCATTAGGAAGAAAGTTGCATTCACTGTGAGTGACCTCCTCGAGGAATCTTTGGCTATCGGGACGCTGAGATGCGATGTTGCCTACCGGTGCAGCACCGCATCGGCTTCCCCGGCTTCGGTGTGTCTCTTTGCCCTCTCAAGTTGCCTCTTCCGCGAAGCGTGGGGGAGAGCCGAAGTCTGATTCCCTCTTCGGATTTCTCGACGGACGGACTTGATCCAGAAATGCAAAAATTGGCCACAGGCATTCCTCGATGCGCCTGTTGCCCAGTTATTCCGGTGCTTCGCGTCAATAGAAGTATCGGCTCATTACCAACCGCACTTGTAGAAAAATCGGTTCTATCGGTATGCTGGGTTTTTCCTGCAAGAGCGATAGCAACACGAAGTTTCGTGTAGGAAACAACCAACCACGGATTTCAAGTTGGGTGGACGCTGTATGGGGCTTGAGGTGAAAAAAGAATGGCATTTGTTGCCTCACGATTCCTATTCCATCCATCGGCTCAGTTCAGCTTTGAAGATTTCTCCCATTTTGGCGCAAATGCTCCTCAATCGTGGTCTGACCGATGTGGAGTCTGCTAGTCGATTTCTGGAAGCTCCTTTGAAGGGGTTGTTTCCTCCCCACCAGTTACCCGGCGTCGAGAAGGCGGCCCGAATCTTGGCGGATGCGGTTCGACGTAGAAGTAAAATCGGCATCTACGGTGACTATGACGTGGATGGCGTCACGGGGACGGCGATCTTGCTGCAACTGTTCCGGTTGCTGGATGCCAAGTGCGAATTTTACGTTCCCAATCGCATGGAGGAAGGCTACGGCGTCAACGTGTCTGCCCTGCGAGAATTGGCACGGCGGGGAGTGCAAACGTTGGTCACGGTCGACTGCGGTATCGCTAGTCTGGCCGAAGCCGAGGAGGCACGACGACTGGGACTCGAGTACATCGTCACCGATCATCATGAAATGAAGGATCAGCTACCAGCGGCAGCCGCGATTGTGCATCCGCGCCTCCCGGGAACTAGCTACCCC
>CALEEC010000388.1 GCA_937949245.1 uncultured Gemmataceae bacterium
ATCAAAGACGTGGCTGTTTCTTCCGGTTCCGCTTGTACGTCGGCTAGTCTGGAACCCAGTTATGTACTGCGGGCCTTGGGCGTCGGCGATGAATTGGCCCACTCCAGCATCCGCTTTGGCTTGGGACGATTCAACACCCAAGAGGAAGTCGACTACGTGATCGCCCTGGTGGTCCGCGAAGTGAATCGTCTACGCGAAATGAGTCCCTTGTACGAAATGGCACAACAAGGGATCGACTTGAAGACCATCGAATGGGCCCACCATTAATCCGCTGCGAGTGAACTGGAACCTCGATTCTACCGACCGATGTCGATCATCCTGCTGATGTTTCCGAAGGAGTTTTCCGATGCCCTATAGCGAAAAAATTCTCGATCACTACAATAATCCGCGGAATGTGGGGAGTTTCTCGGCCCAAGATCCGAACGTCGGCACAGGTCTGGTCGGTGCCCCCGAATGCGGCGACGTGCTGAAGTTGCAAATCAAAGTGAACCCGGCCACGGGAATCATCGAAGATGCACGCTTCAAGACGTTCGGTTGCGGCAGTGCTATCGCGTCCAGCAGCTTGGCCACCGAATGGCTCAAGGGGAAGACCTTGGAACAAGCCATGGCAATCCGTAACACCGAGATTGTCGAAGAGCTTTGCCTGCCCCCCGTGAAAGTGCACTGCTCGGTTCTCGCGGAAGACGCCATCAAGGCCGCTATCAAAAACTTCCAAGAAAAGCAGCAAAAAGCGGCTGCTCAAGTGGAAACGCTGACCGCGGGCAACTAACGCCCCGTTGAAGAAACTCTCTGCTGCGGAGGAAGTTCCGTGAAACAACCTCCGCCTTTTACAAGGAATCTATCAGGAGATACCATCCCATGGCGACTGCTGAAGTGACCGATTTGGGCGTCAAGGGCGAATGCGCGACGAAAACCGCTGACACCCCCTTCATCATCCTTACCCCCAAAGCTGCTGACGAAGTCAAGCGCATCATGGCGGAACAAGCGGCTCAGGGGGTCAAAGAGAAACTTTACCTGCGTGTCCGCGTCGTGGGGGGCGGCTGCTCGGGCTTCCAACACAAACTCGATCTCGACCCGCAGTTCAACCCGAAACTTGACGAAACCTTCCAACTTCACGATGTCGATGTAGTGGTCGATAAGCGGAGCAAATTGTACCTCCAAGGCGTAACGATCGATTTCCACGACGACCTGAACAAACGCGGCTTCAGCATCACTAACCCCAGTGCCAAGGGCACCTGCGGCTGCGGTAGCTCGTTCTCAATGTAACCGCTGAACTTAGTGACCCAGCGATGACCCATTTCGAGCATCTCGGACTGCCCATCCGCTTTGCACTGGACGCATCCCAACTCGAACGGATGTACCTCGCGAAAAGTCGCGAGGTGCACCCCGACTTCCATTCTTTAGCCGACCCAACTCAGCAACAGCAGGCATTGGAACAGTCATCGCAGTTGAATGAGGCCTACGCCGTGCTGAAAGACGACTGGCGTCGGGCCGACTACTTACTGCACTTGCTGGGTGGCCCCTCGGCCGCGGAAGCCAAGCAAATGCCCGGTTCGTCTCTCGCCGAGACGTTGGACTTGCGGGAACAGATCGCCGAACTGCACGCGACGACCTCCCCGCACGATCCGCGACGAATGGAACTGGAACAGCAGTTGCTTTTTCGCCGCGAAGCTCTTATGAAAGAAGTAGCGGATCGTTTCGCTCAACTCGAATCGACCGGAAACTCCGCAGAATCTCGGCAAGAGCTCCGCCAATTGCTGAATGCGGTCAAGTTTCTCGATGGCCTGATTCGAGACCTAGAGTCCGAGTGATCCCCGATGGGCGTTTAGCTCAGTGGTAGAGCGGCATGTTTACACCGTGCGGGTCAGGGGTTCGAGTCCCTTAACGCCCAATGCTTTCTTGTTCACCCACTTGCGTAAAATTATGTCGGATGACGCAACGTCATGGTACAATTGTATTTGCGTCATCGCACCTACGCTACGCTGCCGAGCAAGTCACAGATTTTGTTCCTCCCCGGCACTCGCATTGTTCCCCTTGCTTCTAACGATGCATCAAGGAACCGCCGATGCCATTCAGCGAGTTTGCGCTCTTCCCCTCAACTGACGACGAAATTGGCGTCGGCGAAACGGACCATCGTCGATCGTCGCTGCACACAACAAGATTATGTCGGCCCTGAACGAGTGTAATTACAGGGGGAGGGAGCAGAACCGTTATCGGTGCGACGACCTTCCGCAGGGGGCACGCACGGAAAAGTTACTATTAGGACTTGAGCAACCAATTCAATTGGGGTCTCCGGGATTCGAACCCGGAACCAAGCGATTATGAGTCGCCTGCTCTGACCGTTGAGCTAAGACCCCTCACTAGCCCCATTTTATCGAATCGCTCCCGTTTCGTCGCGGGCATTTTCGATGCGAATGCATTTCGCATGTTGCGTTGTATCGACTTCGGCAACCCCCCTCCGAAAATTTTACCGCAAGGACGCTTGCCTCTAGGAAAAGAGATCTGCTAAAATAGCGGTGTTCGCGAACGCAATCCTGCCAGTGAAGAGGTTACCTTCAACCTCCTCTCACGACTGCGATTCTCACAATCCTGATGAGGAGGGATCTCCATGTTCGGCCTTGGTGGTCAAGAAATCCTGCTGCTGTTGGTGCTGGGGGTTCTGCTCTTCGGACGTAAACTCCCCGAAGTGGGACGTTCTCTGGGTAAGACTTTCGTCGAATTCAAAAAGGGCGTCAGAGGCTTGGAAGACGAGATTGAAACGTCGGGTTCCCCGAGACCGCCCGCTGATCCGGCACCGGAGATGCGGCCCCCGCAACGGGTTACCTCTGCGGCTCCTAAGTTTGAAGATACGCCGAATTCGTCGAATCTGCCCCCAAAGGTATGACCTTCCCCTGAAATGGTTGGATGATGCTACTTCTTGCATCAGCCATCCGAAATCGAAGCGTCTGCAATAAATTGCCCTTTTCTGACTGCAGACGCACCGATATACTGAAGCTACAACTTGGGCGGCTAACTCAGCGGCTAGAGTGCCATCTTCACACGGTGGAAGTCACAGGTTCGAATCCTGTGCCGCCCATATTTTTGAAGTAGACGTATCTCGATCGCCTATCTCATCCAGTTGATTCTACCAACAATTCAAACCAATCCTTGGCAAGACACCTCGTGAGGGTGCGAGAAGCCGACACAGCAGTCGTTGGGTCAGGTCGATCGGCGAGTCGCTTACACACAACCGCTTTGATAATTCCCACGACCTAGTGCGCCGGATTTTGCGCCGCTCCCTTCCCTGCCAGCGATGAAGGTCTCAACTTCGGATCGAATGCTGATGAATTGTCAAATGAACAAAAGGGCTTGCGTGGAGAACGGGGGTGCGAGAAAGGCAACTGCCACAAACTAACCATCAGAACGAGCGACGGACGACGGGAAGAAGAAGCATCCGGTCAGGACGGTTGAGTTCCTCATCGATTCGATCGCGGTATTCGCGGAAAGCGTTGGCTTGCAAGATGTACCCCGAGCAGATGGTGCCACGTCCTAATTCAGGGCACCCTTCGCAGCCGTGATCGCCCAACTCCAAGCGTCGGCGTTTGTATCGGCGGAAAATGAGGTACAAAATCAGCAAGGTTAGTGCCGCGGCTTCACTTAGCGGGCTGAACAAAA
>CALEEC010000389.1 GCA_937949245.1 uncultured Gemmataceae bacterium
GACGGAGTGTCTTTCCCCATCGTTATGGAAGGGAACTTCTCTCAATTTCCGAATCAGCTCATGGCGCAGGGAACACATTAGGCTGGCTCGCCATCAGGATCGCTCTTGACACCTTGGCTCCCGGACGCTATCGGCACTTCCACTCAGGGGAAAGTGATCGCGCATTCAATCCGGGCTTCGACAATGCCCACGGCCCATGACAAGGGGGTTCCCGTGGCAGGGCGATTTTGCGTGCTCGGTCTGGTGCTAACGCTCGGGGCAATGACCGCGACTCGAACCTTCGCTCAGGCGACGGACACGATTCGCTACGTCACCCCCGAAGCGGCTCGCACGCGGCCGATCTATCTGTATGCCGACGATGTGACCTTGTGGAACGAAGGCACGACCCAGGTCGTGGCGTTGCAAGGGAAGGTGCTCATCGAACAAGGCGTGGCCGTCGTACGCGCCGAACGCGCGGTCGCATGGATGGAGTCGTCGCATCAAACTCGATTGAGTCGCGTTCGGGTTTATGCCGAAGGCGATGTCCACGGCGAAGCCGGGGCCAAACCCTTTGCCAGTAGTCAGGCGACCCTCGATCTAAGCAGTTATCGCGAACTGCATGTGAAATCGTACAGCCGTAAGATCCAACGCCATTCGCTGGCCGGTTCGCCCTTGGTTCAGAAAGCGGCCGAGCAATTGGGAATCCGTCCAGCAACGGCAATGGCCCAAGCGGCCACGCCGGCATCAGGATCGACGCCCCTACCGCAACGGAACACGTTGCCCGCCTCGCCCCCCGGTGCCATCGCCCCCACGGCGAACGCTCCGCGGAAGTTGCCGGAAGCTTTGCAAGCAGCCGAACCTGGCAACGGAAAGATCGTGCCGACCGGCGGGCAGATCCCTAGCACCGGCACCGGCAATGGGTATCCGGCTTTGCCCAACACCGGTAGTCCCTACGGCGGACGTTGGACGAGCAGCGATGCGAACGCGGATCGTACTCTGCCGCGGCAGATGCCGGCAGGGCCGCCTCCGCTAGATCCGGTGCCTAGCACGCCGCTGTCCCGCGTACCTACGGGAACACCGGCTGGGCCGACTCAGGGATCGACGCCGGATCGTTCCTTCCGTTCTAACGCGCCTCCCCCCCTCGATCCGGTGCCTGGCAGCAGTGCGCCGAATGGCAGCAGTACGCCCAACGGCAGCACGGTGCCTAATCCGCCGGCGTTGGTGCCCGGCGCGCCTCCGCCGTTGCGGCCCAACACGCCGTCGACCAATCCCGGCAGCTATCCACCGACAAATACGAACGTTCCGCCGAATCCTCCTCCCGGAGCAATTTCCTCTGAGACGGTGATTCCTATGGTGCAAAACGCGCTGTCGCGGGTGATTCAGATTGCGCCGCGGTTTTCGGTGCCGTTTCAATTGAAGTTTTTCCCTGTCGGCGACAACGAACAAGCCTGCGTCATCACGGGCGGAATTATTCTAACGGTACGCTTTCAGCAAGCGGGCAAACCGTTGGTCATCGACATGGAGGCTGACCAAGTCGTGATCTGGACACGGGGCAATTCGCAAGAATTGCTCGAAGGCATGCGTGCTGGTCAGGAACAAGGCAACGATCGCGAGATCGAATTCTACCTGCAAGGCAACGTGATTATCCGCACCTCGGAAGAGAGAAACCAGCAGACGTTGCGTGCCGATCGCGTCTACTACGACGTGAACAAGAATCGGGCCATTGCCCGCAATGCCGATCTGGAATTTGTCCAACCCGGCTTGCCGGCGGCCGCCCATGTGAAGGCAGAGGAATTGTGGCAATTGTCCCGTACCGAGTACGAAGCGATTCAAGCTCGGATCTTTTCCAGCAAATTGCCCAGCAATCCGGGACTGCAATTGTCGCTGTCGCGGTTGAACATCGAGGAACGCCAGGTGGACACCCGGGGATGGGTCGAGAAACTGTTGGCCGGTGGCGCGGAACCGGAACCGGCACTGCTCGCCCGGCAGCATTATTTCCGCGGCTGGAATGCCATGCTACGGGTCACTGAGGTGCCGTTCTTCTATCTGCCGTATCTGCAGGGCGATGCGCGAGATCCTCTGGGACCGCTGCAAGGGATCAGTTTCGGCCAAGATGTGGTCTTCGGTACGCAGGTGTACACGACCTGGGATCTGGTCGAGTTGCTCGGCTTGCGCAAACGCGCGAGCTTCGACTGGAATTTGGGGGCGGACTATCTGAGCGAACGCGGCTTTGGCCTGGGCTCGAACCTCGATTATGCCAGTCCGAATCCGTCGCTCACGGCCAATCCGTACCGCGGTTCGATCAAGGCGTATTGGATTCGCGACGAGGGCGAAGACGTCTTGCCCGACCGCCCCAGTACGTTCGGTCCTCCGCCAGCGGATCGCGGCCGGTTCTTGTGGCGTCACATCCAAGACTTTGGCGAGGAATGGTCGGTGCAAGCCCAGGTATCGTATCTGAGCGATCACAATTTCCTCGAACAATACTACAAATTTGAATTCGACATGGGCCAAAACCAAGAAACCTTCGCCTACACGAAATGGCAGCGGGGCATCTACTCGGCGTCGCTGTTGGCCCAACAGAACATCCGCGATTGGGTGACGGAAACGTCGTGGTTGCCGCGTGCGGACGGCTACATTACGGGGTTGTCGCTTTTCGATCGCTTCACCTACCACAGTTGGGCCAATGCCGGCTACGCGGATCTGCATGTGGCCACCGGAAAAGCCGTCAACCCGCCGACATTGCCGACAGATGTCGAGGTCATCACGGGACGATTCGACTGGATGCAGGAATTGTCGTTGCCCTTCCAATTAGGTCCGGTGAAATTGGCTCCCTATGGCCGAATCGACCTGACGCACTACACCAAGACGCTGACCGGTGAAGACGATAGTCGCTTTTTGGGCGGAGGTGGTTTGCGAGCCAGTATGCCGTTGTCGCGGTTGTATCCCGAAGCCCGCAGCGAACTGTTGAATGTCAACGGCATCTTCCACAAGATTGTCGTCAGTGGCAATTACTACGCCGCCCACTCGACGACAACCTATCTGACGCTACCACAGTTGGATCGCTTGAATGATGATGCCGTCGATCAGTCGCTACGCGACATTACGCCGCGTCAGACGAATTTTGTTCCGGGACCGGCCGGGGCGGCTCTGCAATCGTCGCCGATCTTCAATCCGCAGGAATACGCCATTCGCCGGCTCATCGATCATCGCGTCGATACTTTGGAAAGCATCCAGGTGCTGCAAGCGGACATTCGCCAACGCTGGCAAACCAAACGTGGTTATCCCGGCTTGGAACACACGATTGATTGGCTCACCTTGGATGTGTCGGCCTCGTTCTTTCCCAATCCGATCGCGGATAATTACGGCAAACAGTGGGCTTTTCTGGAGTATCAATCGTATTGGTACGTCGGCGATCAGACGGGCTTGAGTGCTACCGGCTGGTTTGATCCCTTCGAGAACGGCGCAAGTTACTGGACGCTGGGGGGATGGTTCAATCGCGATGATCGCACGAATATTTATCTGGGTTATCGGCAAATCGACCCGATCGGCAGTAAAGCAGTCATCGGTTCGCTGACTTACGCCTTCAGCCCCAAGTACGCCATCACCGCCTCGACCACCTATGACTTCGGTATCCAGGAAGCCTTATCCAACAGCTTGATGATTACGCGGATGGGCACCGATATGCAAATTTCCTTCGGGGTGACGTACAATGCCCTAATCAACAATTTCGGCATTCAGTTTGAATTGGTGCCTATCTTAGTTCCCAACAGCAACTTCGGCCGGTTCATCGCGAATGGCCCTGGAGGAGGAATGATGAGCCGATCTTCCGCCTTCTAGAGGGAGGTACCGAACTCGTGCGTTCGGCTTCGATCGGCAGCACAGGTTTTTGCGCTGCCGATTGATCGGGACCGTGGATGCCGTTCTGTGGCTAACCTAGTAGCCTTTGCGTGGTGTGACCGACAGCACCGTTTCCTTGCCGTCGCGGAGGACTTTGACCGGCACCGTCGTCCCCGGCTTGACAAAACCGGCTGCTAGGAAACAATCGGTGACCGTATCGGTCCAACGGCTATCAATGGTCAGAATGCGATCACCCACCTTCAGTCCGGCTTGCTCAGCGGCCGACTGCGGATGCACTTCCGAGACAATCACCCCCGCGGATTCATCATCGGCCGACTTCTCGACACGAATGCCCCACAATCCCGCGGCACCGATGATCTGCGGTTGCCCCCCCTGTTGACTGGCACGTATCAACGAGTTGGTCATCGCCTGCATGACATCTGTCGGTTTGTAGCCGTTGGGCACAAACGTCAGCGTCTTCGCCTGATAATCGACCGTGGTCCGGTAGCGAGCGAAGAAGGGGAAACCGACGATGCCATCGATCGGACCATGCTCCTTTTCGTAGACCCGCGAGAAGACGGCCACTGTGGGATGATCCATTACCGCAGTGGTCACTTGCTTGGCCGTCACCCCGCCGATTTGCAGCGTACCGATCACGAATTGCCCCATCGAACCGAACGGCGCAAACAGGGGTTTCTTGGTCGATGCATGGATGATGCCGCTGTCGCGAGCCACGCGATTGTTCAGCAGCATCGTCGGAGCGCCCGTATCGAAGATCAGTTTGTAGGGGCCTTTGTCATTTAGTTTGACCGATACCAGAAAGTGGCCCGAACTCAGCAGGGTGAAGGGAACCACAATCGGCTTGGTGTCGGCATCGCTGAGGTTCGGTTCGTTCTTCTCGTCGGCCCTGGCAAGCGCCGGCGATGCCACCAGGGCGAACATCAATGCGCAAGCATGCAACTTAGGGAGTGTCATGAGTTAGAATCCCCTTCCGAGTTCCAAGTCGAAAGTCTCTTTCTTGTCGCCGCGACGGACTTGAATGGAGATGGTTTTGCCCGCCGTGAGTTTCTCGAGGGCGAATTGCAGATCG
>CALEEC010000390.1 GCA_937949245.1 uncultured Gemmataceae bacterium
ATTCATTCTCGTCAAACCCGAAAAACTTTTCTAATATGGTGGAAAAGATCTCCTTCCAGGCGAGCGGGATCTACCCCAGAGTAGGAACGCGATGGATCCCCCCAATTTCGCCCAGTGGTTGTTCGAGAAGCGGATCATTGATCGTGATCGCAGCCAACTTCCGCCCTTGCCCGGCCAAGCTCAGCAGTGGGACGCTTGGTTGCGGTCGCTGGTTCACTGCGAAGCGTTGACGGCGTTCCAGTATGAGATGATCCGTGCGGGGCGAGCCGCCGAGTTAGTCATCGGCTCGTATGTGATCCTCTCGATGCTCGGGGAAGGGGGGATGGGCGTTGTCTACAAAGCCCGGCATCTGCGTTTGGGCCGACTGGTCGCTCTGAAGGTGATTCAAGCCAATCGCTTGCACAATCCGCGGGCGATCAAACGTTTCCTCCGCGAAATTCGCGCCGTGGCCCAGTTGTCGCATCCGAATGTCGTCGTCGCTTACGATGCCGACGAGATCGACAACACCTTGCTGTTTACCATGGAATTGGTCGATGGGGCCGACCTGGAACAAGTCGTTTGCACTCGCGGAGTGCTGACGCCAGCCGAGGCCTGTTCGTATCTATTGCAAACCGCTCTGGGGTTGCAGCATGCTTACGAACGCGGCCTGATTCATCGCGACCTGAAACCCAACAATCTGCTCCTGACGCGACGGCCGGAAGTCGGGGGAGATAGATTCGGCACCGTCAAGATTCTCGATTTCGGTTTGTCGCTATTGCACGACAGCGAATCGACGGGCGAATCGTCGGCCCTCCTCACCGGGGACGGAACTTTCGTCGGGACGCCGGACTTTATGTCGCCCGAACAAGCGGTCAACGCCCACAACGTCGATATTCGTTCCGATCTGTATAGCCTGGGGTGTTCCTTCTACTACCTGTTAGCCGGTCGGGTGCCGTTTCCCGGTAAGTCGGCGATGGAAAAGCTGCTGCGGCACATGAACGAACCGCCAACGTCCTTGCAGCAGATTCGCCCCGATGTGCCGCCGGTCTTCATCGGTGTGATTCACAAACTGATGGCCAAAGCGCCCGAAGCGCGGTTTCAAACTCCCGCAGAACTGATCGCCGCGTTGCGTACCATGCAAAGCACGGTGGAAATTGCCCCGCTTGCGGTGCCGGTGATCGAACCGGTACCTTTGGCTGAACCGGTATCCAAGTCCTCGACTTGGCATTCTTCTTACTCCGACCCATCCTCCAGCCCAACGGCCAGTGCCTCGCTTCCCCCGAAACTCGGAAGCGAACGCAGCTACCGACGCCAGGTGCCGCTCTGGGCCGCTTTGGGGGCAACGCTCCTGCTCGGAGGGCTGCTGATCTTCGGGGTGATCTCCTCCACTTCGCCCCCGACCAATTCGACCACCGAGGCGACCATGCCGGATGCCACCACTGCCGCGGGACAGTGGCAGATCTTGTCGCAGAATTATGACAAAGGCCTGATCACGCGGGCGCAATACGCCCAACAACTGCTCCAGTTTCGCCACGATTATCCGGCGACGCCCCAAGCCCTCAAGGCAGCCGCCCAATTGCGCCGGTTGCCGTCGCTGTTCGATCGACTGCCGCGAACAACCAGCCAACAATTGCCCGCGGCGTTTTGGCCGGCCGATTTGGTCACGCTATTTGGCGAACGGACATTTCAGCCGTGGTTCCCGCCTACGTTGCTGGCCCTGCAAGCCGATGGCAGTCGCCTCGCTTGGGTCGAGAATCGCTTGATCCGACTGTTCGATCTGACCGCCGATCGGGAAATCGGTCTGCTCCGCGGCCACAACGCCGAGCCGATGAGCCTGCAATTTTCGCCCGACGGACAAGAGTTGGCCAGCGCCGCGTTCGATGGCCCCTTAGGATGGGATCGTACCATCCGGCGTTGGCGTTTGCCCGATGGCAGCGAAATCCTGTCGGAGCAAAATAAGCGGCTCGATTTGTGGTGTACCAGCATCCGCTACACTCAGGATGGCAAAACGCTGCCGCTCGGTTCGTACAGCGAAGCAGCTCACTTCGACCGTGGCAGCGAGCAAATCCAAACGCGTTGGGGACTGAACGCCAATTGGCTGTTGGACGTCCGCTATTCGGAAGATGGTAAATGGCTGCTGGCGGTCAGTGCCGATGGCACGGTAGTATGGCGTAAGACGATAGCCAAAGCGGACCCCATCCGTGCCCTAACGCCGGACCCCTACCGCAAGCTGTGGGCGCACTTTGGTCCGAACGCCAAGACCATCTATGTCGTCCGCCAACCGGGCACTTTCTACGAATTCGACCGCGACACCGGGGCATTGCTGCACGAGTGGAACTTCGGCGGGAAGGTGACAGCGTTTGCTTTTGCCGAGGGAGGAACCACCGGTTTAGCCGGCACCGACACCGGTAGCGTCCGCGTGCTGAAATTCAAGGAACGCGAAGAGCTGCGGCAGGTGAAGGAGGTGCATTCCGGAGCCATTCATGCGATCGTGCCGGATTCCGAATCTCGGTTTTTTTCCACCGGGGCCGATCGACGCTTGGTTTGGTTCGATCTGCGTCGCGAACGCAAGTTACGGGTCAGTGACGCGCTGCCTCAAGGAGGCCAACTCTGGGCCATGGCTCCCGATGGCCAGCAGTTGGCCGTCATCGCTCCTTTGCGGGTGTGGGAAACCGAAAGTGGCAAGCCTTTGGCCATCCTGGACGATACCGAGGCTCCCGCACGGTCGATCACCTTTTCGCCCCAAGCAGACGTGTTCTACACCGGCCACGACGCGGGACGCATCCGTAAATGGAAGGCCAACAATGCCGCCAGACTCGCTGAATGGTTTTTGCCCGAACGCCACGCGGTTCGCGCCTTGGCGGTCTCCCTCGATGGACAGACCTTGTTCCTCGCAACGACCGAACGGAAGACCTACGCCTTGCGTACCGACGAGGGCGGCGTTGCGGCTGTAGTTCCGGTGGAAAACTCGGCGACGCAGTTGCGCTTAAGTCCTAATGGACGCCACTTGTTGGCCATCAGTCCAGCAGGCAAAGTCAGCATCTTTCGCGCCGACGAGTTGCACCAGAAACCGATCGTACTGACCGCGTCTATCTTTTTCGACGACGCAAGCCTCGTTGGCGAAACCAAAATCTCGGCCGCGGCGTGGTTTCCTTCCGCAGATCGGCTGATCTTGGGTTCGTCCCGCGGGCATCTGATGGTCCGCGCGTTTCCCAACCGAGAGAAGATACTCGACCTGGGCAAGTTGGATTACCCCATCGCTGCTTGCGCCGTCAGCGACAGTGGACATGCTATCGCTGTACTCGATGACGAAGGTGGATTATTCCTCTACGATAGCGAATCG
>CALEEC010000391.1 GCA_937949245.1 uncultured Gemmataceae bacterium
GGGGTTGTCGATTCTCGACACGGAATGCATCGGCATTCTATGGATCGACGTTCAAGATAGTCGGTTGAGCGATTGTATCATTCAGCCGAAAATTCGGGCCAATGCACAGGAACCGAAGTGGCCAGCAATCGAGGTTCGCGGGGGTTCGGGGAATTCGATTGTCGATAATCTCACGAACGGGGTCACTTGGATTCCACCGACCTCCCTGCGCGAGCGTTGACGAATAACGACAGATGGATGAGGATCACTCCGGGGACAAAATCGCACGAACCACGGATGTTTTATCCCGAAACGAGCGTGGATAAAAAATCCCAACCCAGGCGACGATGCGACGCGACGATTCTTTTTCGATTTCGGATCCACTGCAGTGCTGCGTAATCTCCGCTTTACGATCCGCTACGATGGCACGGACTTTTTCGGTTGGCAAACCCAACCGGGACGGCGTACCGTGCAAGAAACTTTGGAAACGGTGCTATCGCACATTGTGCGGGAGCCGGTTCGGCTCAACGCCAGTGGTCGCACCGATGCCGGAGTCCATGCGTTAGCCCAAGTGGCCAACGGCTTCTCGACCACCCGGATTCCCGCGGATAAACTTCTGCGTGCCGTCAACGCCCAACTGCCGGACGATGTTCGGTTATTGGACGTGGCCGACGTCCCCGAGTCGTTCGATGCCAACAAGGACGCCCTTCGCAAACGCTATCGCTACGTCTTTCACGATGGCCGCATCGCCGAAGTGTTCTTGCGGAAGTACTGCTACCACAGCCGTTTCCGCTTGGACGTAGCTGCGATGCAGCAAGCGGCGTTGCCATTGCGAGGCCGGCACGATTTTCACAGTTTTGAAACGGATTGGCCGAATCGGCTTTCCAGCGTGCGGACGATCACGCACATCGGCGTGAGCCGAGTCGCGGATTTTGTCTGGCTCGACGTGGAAGCGGATGGTTTCCTGTACAATATGGTCCGAGCAATTGCCGGGACGCTGTACAACATTGGTCGCGGTTTTTGGCCGATCAACAAAGCGGCGGAAATTCTGCTGGCCGAAGATCGCCGTCAAGCCGGTCCCACTGCCCCCGCGCAGGGATTGTATCTCGTCCACGTCACTTATCCGCCGCGAGTGCAGACGATGGCTCTTCCCTCGGGCATGGCAATTCCCGAGGGACCACTGCCGGTCTCACCAACGCCGATGGTATCGTCCGCTTCGGGAGATGGCATTTCCCCGGTTGCGGGAGACATCATTTCACCCGTTTCAGATACCCCGACAACGCACAACTGACCACGAACTTACAAGCCTGAGGATCAACGACAAAACGCGTGTCTTGAGCCAAAAATTCCTGCAATGCTGCCATCGCTCCCGGTTCTTTCTGCAATTTCAAGCCATCGTGTTGGGTGTCATTGACGATCAGATAGCTATCGACTGTAACCAAGGAGCTGTATTGCTTCAGTTCTTCTAAGACATGCTCTTTGGTATGCAAGGAATCGAGAATCACCAAGACTTTGCTCCCTGCCGGGATCAGGGATTGTACCTGACGCAAAACAGTAGGATCGGTGCTGCTCCCTTGAATGGCCACGATGCGACGCAATAGTTCGTCTTTGCTGGGAACATCTAATTTTTTCTTGGTTTCGTTCCAGGCTTCATGATATAAGTCGACGGTAATCACCTTTCCTTGGGGATGGATAGCTCCTAACAGATGCGATAGATAAAGGGTCAACCCCCCATGAAAGGTTCCAGTTTCGATAATGATATCAGGCTTGATACGATAAATGAGTTCTTGATAGATTTGCAGGTCATTGGGATATTGTTGGATGGCCACACCAAACCAGGAATTGTTCCATTCTTCCAAAGACACCAAGGCCATCACTTGAAATCGTTGCTGCACCTGAGCGTCGAAGTATCCCTCTTTGAGCAGAACGAGATTCACCACGGTCACGCAACCGGCGATCACAGCGATGATGACCAGACGCAGCACCAATTCGCCCAAGATACCACCTGGGCGCTGGCGCCGAGGAGGCTGAGGCATGGTCGTGGTCGCTCCGGACGGCGTATTGTCATGGGGGGGAGTCGTCGGCATGGTAGATACACTGAAGGATGAAGTAGTTGAAATCGAAACACGAACACTAAATTCATCATAGTCGACAGGCAGAACTAAGACGATCCGAAGAGTCAACGAAGTCGGACTGTTGCGATCGTGTAGGGCGGTAGGTTTGGCTAGCTAATCGATTAAGCGAGTATCTATCCGCCCCCCTAGACGCCTCCCTATGATAATGCTACGCGGACGCACTCGGTTTGCTCCTTCGTCATGCTGGTTTATCGATTTATCTGCCGAGAGGTGTCGGCCGTTTACAGGGGAGCCTTCCATGGCAGAATCCGTCGTCGAGACGCGTAACCTTACCAAAGTGTACCGCGACTTCTGGGGGCGGCGTAAAAAGGTCGCGCTCAATGCCCTCGATTTGACCATCTACCGCGGGGAAATCTTCGGCTTGCTGGGCCCCAACGGATCGGGGAAAACGACCACCATCAAGTTGCTGCTGGGCTTGCTGTTTCCCACCAGTGGGGATGCGTATGTGTTCGGCAAACCGGCGGTCAACGTCGAGAAAAACGAACGCATCGGTTATCTGCCGGAAGAGTCGTATTTGTATCGCTTCCTGAATGCCGAAGAGACGCTCGACTTTTATGGGCGTTTGTTCGACATTCCCCCCGATGTGCGTCGGGAGCGTGCCGCCCAGTTGATCGAACGTGTCGGCTTGGCCAATGATCGCAAACGTATTCTCCGCGAGTATTCCAAGGGGATGCGGCAACGGATTGGTTTGGCGCAAGCGTTGATCAACGATCCTGAATTGGTGATTCTCGACGAGCCTACTTCGGGGTTGGACCCCTTGGGCACCCGTTGGATGAAAGACCTCATCCTTGAACTGCGGGACCAAGGCAAAACCGTGTTGATGTGCAGTCACCGCCTCGACGACGTGCAAGATGTCTGCGATCGCATTGCTATCCTGTACAACGGCGACCTGCAAACATTAGGAGAGGTCAAAACCCTATTGGAAGACGCGAACACCCTGGAATTGCGGGCCAGCAACGTCAAACTCACCGACGAGTTGAAAGCCGACCTCGCTGCGGTGTTGCAGAAGTACGGTGGCACACTGACATCGTTTGGCCATCCGACGACAACCTTGGAAGATCTGTTCCTACGCATTGTCGAAGAGTCGAAACAACGCCCCGGCCGACGCTTCCTACCACCGACCGAGGGGAACAAGTCCGCTGCTACTCCAGCGGCTCCCGCTTCCTCCGGCAGTACCAATTCGCCCAACAACAGCAATCCTGCTCCAGCGTCGGCCAATGCCAACGGTGGAGCCAATGCTTCCCATGCGTCGTCGAATAAATCCGGCAAGAAGAAGAAACGCTGACCCATCCTGGGACTGCACTCAGGGTCTGTCGAGCGGAGGATTGATACTGTGAATTCGTTGGTTATTCCTTTGCTGGGCATTTTGGTTTTGGAACGCGATCCGATCGGCTATGCCGACTTGCCGGGTCTGCTGAAAACCTGGGCCCAAGACGCCGGTGGTTTCGCGGCTGTAGGTCTAGTCTTGTGGATGCTCAACGCGTATCTGACACCTCCTCCGGGAGGCACCAGCGAACAACGGCCGCGGGTCACCAAATTGATGTTGATGCTCGCCATCCTGGCCGCGGTCGTGTATGCCTGCGCCGGTGGCCTGATGTACGCGGCGAGCCTGAAAACTGCCACGCCGACTTCCACGACGATCAACCCGAACGCGCCGACCCCCATGGCCACGCCACAAATCGGGACACTCGACAGAGCGGCGGATTGGGCGTTGGTCATCGGCGGAATCCTGGCAATCATCGCCATCGCCGAACCGTTTTTGCGGGACTTGGTCCGTCTGCGTTGGCGTCGTATTTTCGCCCTCGCACGTATCAGCTTCAAAGAAGCCATCCGCCGCCGGGTATTGTTTGTGCTGATCGTCTTGGCTCTGCCGTTTCTGTTTCCAGCCAAGTGGTTCTTTGCGATCAAACCAGAAGACGAACTCCGCTCCACGGTGAGCATCATCTCATTCGCGTTGTCGGCCGTGCTGCTGTTGATGGCTGGGCTGATGGCCTCGTTTAGCATTCCCAACGACGTGAAGAATCAGACGATTCATACCATCGTCACCAAGCCGGTGGAACGTTTCGAGATCGTCGCGGGCCGGTTCCTCGGTTACACCGCCCTGATGACGCTAATCCTGTTCGGCCTGACAGCGTTAAGCCTGTTATTCATGCGACTGACGCGCATCGACCAAGCGGCTGCGGAAGAGACTTTGCGAGCCCGCAAGCCCGTATACGGCAAACTCGGCTTCAAGTCTCGCCGCGAAGATTTCTCCGGGACTTCTGTCGGTCGTGAATGGGAATATCGCCGCTACGTCGCCGGTGGCTCGCAGGCCAATCCTAGCCCCCAACGCGCCATCTGGAGCTTTTACCGCATCCCCAGCTCCTTGACCGATAAACCGGTTCCCTGCGAATTCGCCTTCGACATCTTCCGCACCACCAAGGGCGAGGAAAACAAAGGGGTCTTCTGCAACTTTGTCTTCGTCAGTTGGAAGTGTCCGCAACGCCTGCATCCCGACAAGAACGTTTGGGAATGGGTCGATCAGGCCAAACGTACCGAGTACGAAAAGGAAGCCCGCGAAGCGCGCGTCTTCGAGGCCAGCATCAAACCGAACGACCCGCGTTGGGCCAAAGTCGAAGCATTGGCCGAGAAGTACGGCTTTTTCGAGTTTGTCTCCAAAGAAGTATTCGACTACCACACCTTGAGCATCGACGTACCCGCAGGTTTGTTCAAAAATGCCTTATCCGAAACGCCTAAATCCGGCGACGGAAGCACCGAAATTCCCTTGGTGCAAGTGTATGTGCAATGCACCAGCCCCACGCAGTTCATCGGTGTTGCACCGTATGACCTGTACCTGTTGGAAAGCGAAGGGGTGTTTGAACTCAACTTCTTCAAAGGCGCAATCGGGCTATGGTGCCGACTGGTGATTGTCATCGGTCTGGCAACGGCCTGTAGTACCTACCTCAGCGGCGTGATCAGTTTCTTGGTCGCGGTGTTTCTGTTCATCGCCGGCCTGTTCCAAGAATTCGTCGAAGAGTTGGCCAAGGGCACCTCGGTCGGTGGGGGGCCTTTTGAAGCACTCAACCGTCTGGTGAAAAACGAAACGCTCACCACTCAATTGGATCCGACTCCCACGGTGCAGGTGGCCTTGTTCTCCGACCAAGTTTTCCGCTGGCTATTACGCCGCTTTATCAACGTCATCCCTGATGTCGAAAACTTCGACTGGACGAAGTTCGTCTCCGAAGGATTTGACATTCGACCCGAATTTTTGATCGTGAATCTGCTGTTCTTGATCGGTTACTTGCTCCCCTGGGCAATCTTGGCATATTATCTGATGAAGTCGCGGGAGATCGCGGCCTAGCCCGAACAGGAGACTTCGCCAATGGCCACGGCTTTAGAACGAGCCTCGTCGCAGCGCAAGTTTGCCTACTTTGGGCTGATTGCGCTGATTTTCACCTTCAGTATGTTTTGGCGGGGGGTCATCGACCCGCCGTCGCAGCAATTGGCCGCAATGACCATCGCTCGGCAAGCCGAAGACCTGGAATTGCGGGAACTTTCTCAAGGTGAAGCCGACCTCACTGGTGCCGCAATTCGCCTCAGTCTCTTCGGTTCCCGCGGCCTCGTGATGTCCGCCTTGTGGTGGTCTGCCAACGAAAAGCAGAAGAAACACGAATGGAACGAACTCGAACTGATCGTGCGTTCCATCACCAAACTGCAACCGCATTTCATCACCCCGTGGCTGTTTCAAAGTTGGAACATCAGTTACAACGTTTCGGTCGAATCCGAGCGGTTGAACGACATGTATTTCTACATCAGCCGGGGGATCGAACTATTGGCCGAGGGAGAGCGACTCAACAAACGCTCCCCCGACTTGCGTTACTGGATCGGCTTTTATTACCAGAACAAGTTCGGTGTCAGTGACAAAGTCATCACCCTGCGATCGCTGTTCCAACTCAGTTGCATTCCGCCGGCGGAACGCAATCCGCAAGATTTCTGGGACAACGAAGAAAAGCGGGAAGTGAACCTGGCCCGCTTCCGTGCCTTCTGCGAGAAAAACCCGCAGTTGGTCCGTCGTCTGAAAGAATCTTCGCTGAACTGCACCACGCCGGCCGAAGTGGTCGATTTCCTGGCCGCCAACGCGAAGATCCCCAGCCGCTACGATGAACGCGGCATGCTGGCCGACATCACCAAGCAGTTTCCCATCTTGCCGGCCCGCTTCAGCGATGAGGAAGCCGACCCCACGCAACCGCTTACCGACTCGTATGATCCGTTCATGGCCGCCCGCGCTTGGTTCCGCTACGCCCAAGAACCGCTTCCTCCGCCTACCGGGGAGCCTCAAGGGGTCATCACCGATTATGACCGTAAGAAGTACAAAATCCCCCGCTCGCCGGCGACCATTCTATTCCGCCAAGGCCCTCCCCGCGCTCAAAGCTACATCGCGGAACGCCTGGAAAAAGAAGGCTGGTTCGACGCTTTGGGGTGGAAGGTCGATAGCAACATCTCCGAACGTTGGTTCCCCAGCGAAGATTTGACGATCGGTACTGGAGTGAAATGGGCCGAAGACGCCTGGAGCAAAGCCTTCAGCATGTGGAGTACCCACGGCGATGCTAATGGCCTGCGCCTAACCGAAGAACGCCGACTGAGTTACGAACTGAAAGCCAAAGTGCTGCTGGATCGGTTCGGCATCACCCTAGACAATCCCACTCCAGAATTGCGCCCCGACCAACTCGCCGATCCCGAGGTGAAGGCGGCCGTCGATGCCCACGCCAAGCTGATCGCTTTCCGTCAGAATCAACAAATCACGAATTACGAGTTCTTCTATCTGCAATCGCAAGCCGAGCAGCAACGGGACACGATCGAAGCCCGCAAATGGATCTTCGAGGCCAATCGCTTACGCAAGCAACTTGATCTTGTCGATGCCCTCAAAGCCTACCAAACGGCTTTCGAGTTGTGGAAGCGCCAATTGGAAGCTAACCCCAAATATCATTTCCACCACTTGGAACGTATCCAAGAAGAGATCTTCCGTTGGCAAATGGATTATCTGGACCTACTACGGCAACAGAACGGCCCTGCGGTCCGAGACGCTTTGTTCCAAATGCAAGCTCTGTTGGGAGCCAATTCACTGCTGCCAGGAGGCTACGCCATCCCTATGCACTGCTGGGGATGGTCGGTGGCTTTGCAGGAGAAAGACGCCGTCTCAGCCCGTCAAAGTTTGGTGCCTTACATGTTTGTCGGCCCGTTCGATGGTCTGACTCCCACGAGTCGGTTGCCGTGGGTGAGCGAAACGGTCAAACAGCGGGTCCGTGCCGATCGTGGCGAAGCGAAACCAGTGAACCCCGTCCTGCCGGGCGAGAACTAACCTCGCCGTGGCATCGACGGCTTCCCTCCTTATCCGAGGAAGTGTCCTTGCAATCTCTGGGAACGCTCAGCACTTCGTGAAGATGCGGGCGTTCCGCAAGTTTTCCTCCCCCTCAGGTGGCCGCAAGCCTTTCGTGACGCCCCCAGAGGTGTGCCGGGGAAGCAGAAGTTCCATAGAATTTTCCTCAGGATTCTAGGCATCCAAAACACCTGACGCTCGATACGACATCTTGGGAACTCTCCAACGAAAGTGCGAATCATGGCCAAAACCGCAGTAGCCATCTTAGCCCACCCCGATGATTGCGAATTCCTCTGCGCAGGCACATTGCTTCGCCTCAGACAAGAGCATGGTTGGACGATCCATATCGCGACGATGACGCCGGGCGACTGCGGTTCGGCAGAGCATTCCCCGACCGAGATCGCCAACATTCGTCGTGCCGAGGGGCAAGCGGCAGCCCAGCGGATTGGTGCCCAGTACCGCTGTCTGGAATCGCGCGATCTGCGGGTGTTCTTCGATGGTCCAACGATCGAAACGGTGACGAAATACCTCTGCGACGTGCAAGCCGACCTGGTGCTAACGCACAGCCCGGACGACTACCACTTGGACCACGAAATGACCAGCAAGTTGGTCCGAGCAGCGACTTTCGCCGCCCCGATCCCGAATTACCTATATGGCCAGGGGATACGTCCGCTCGACCGCATTCCGCACCTGTACTACTGCGATCCACTAGAAGGGAAAGACGTGTTTGGCCGACCGATCGTCCCGGATTTTTGCATCGATATCAGCGGGGTGATCGACATCAAAACGGATGCGCTCGCGGCCCACGCGAGCCAACGCAATTGGCTGATCAAGCATCACGGCGTCGATGATTACTTAGCCTCGATGCGGGAGTGGTGCGCCAAACAAGGACAACGGCACGGCATCGCTTACGCGGAGGGTTTTCGGCAGCATCTGGGCCACAGTTACCCACAAACGAACCTCCTCGGCGAACTGCTGGGCAAATTATCCTAGCATGCTCTAGGTAAGCGCTAGAACCCTGCGATGAAATCGCGAAGAGGACTTGTCAAAGCCGGCAGATGTGATAAGTTAATTTCTCGAAGAACCCACTTGCACCCATAGCTCAACTGGATAGAGCATCGGTCTACGGAACCGAAGGTTGTAGGTTCGAATCCTACTGGGTGTATTTGTTCAGTATGGCCGAATGCCGCAGTGTTCGGCATATTGACGCAAAGACCGGAAGAACCACGACTTGCGTCTTGCGTTGTTGGTGTTGTCTGCCGTTTGTTGCAACTCGTTGCCGCGCCTGACTGCGCCGCTTTTTGCGCCGCTTCTCCGGTCGGCGGCTGGGTAGCGCGAACAAAGTGCTGCTCGGTTACTTGGCGATAGTGGGCTTCGGCGATCTTCTCGGAGTGTCCCAACCAGCTAGCGCATACGTGACTGGGGTACTCTTCGGCTAGTTCGGTAGCTCGGGAAGCACGAAGATTGATGAACGGTTTGGGGGGAACGGGGATGCCGGCTTTGCGGCAGATGCGACCGAATTGGGTTCGCAGGTTTTGGCTGGCCGACCGGTAGCGGGTAATCACGAACGTGGAGCCTTCGGCGGCAAGGTGGTACAGTTCTTCCAACGCATGCCGCACCTCAGGGAATAGCGGCACCACCCGGAAGGCTTCGCCGGTAGACTTGGCGGTCTTGATGCATGGTGCCGTAAACCGGTTGCTATCCCACAAGATATGGCCCCACTCTAAAGCCAAGACTTCGCTAGGGCAACGCAAGCCGCCATATCGCGCTAACACTAAGATCGCACGCCATTCAGCGTCTGGGCATGCGTCAATCAGCTTCGCCATTGTGTCGCGGTCGATGAAGCAATCCTTTGTGCGGTCGGGGCGTGTGTTTGCGGCAATACCGTCGAAGGGGTTATGTGTGAGCAAGCGAGCACGAACAGCCGCACGTAGGAATTGTTTGGCCCAGCCGACACGACGGCGGATTGTATTCACCGCTTGACCCAGCTTCGGCCATCGAGCAAAAGCTTCGGCATCGGCCGGGGTAACGCGATCGATCGTCCGGTCAGGGCCGAAGAACTCACACAGCAAGCAAGCCGCGTACTTCAGTCGGGCTATAGAGCGCGGGGTTAGGTCGGTTCGTCCGGAAATGTAATTCTGGCACCACGATTGCAACGTTGGTGCAGACGCAGCCGCTTCGAGCAAGCCGACGCGGGTCAGCTTGTCGCGGAGTGGGTCGCCGATGCTGGTCAGCCAAACGGCCGTCTCACGCGGAATCGGCTGCCCGCTGATCTTCGCACCGAGCAGGGCCTCGACGTGGCGACAGATGCTCTCGGCCGTCTTGCGATCACACCTGCCTAGTCGGAGGGTCTTTCGGTCACCAGCCGGGGCCACGAACAGGATGCGTCGCCGGCCGTTGGGGTCATTGCTG
>CALEEC010000392.1 GCA_937949245.1 uncultured Gemmataceae bacterium
CCGGCGAACCGCCCTGGTTGCATGGTTCGACCCGCGAAGGCAGCCTACAGGATGACTTGAAGGCGTTGGGCGACATCGCTATGGCTTGGTCGCAAGCGAAGCGACGCGGTCGATCGACCAAGGCGTTCCCCGAGACGTTGCAACGCATCTTGCGTCGTCTGGGGGCCAACCCGAGTCTCGCCTCCCCGGAAGGAGAAGCATCGATGACCGAGAAGGAAACCCCGTACCTGAGCGTCGAGGAACTGCTCGCCGACCTGGGCGAAGCGACGGCCGAAGTCTCGCTCACCTCGGAAGCCTGGTCCAAACTCCTGAAACAAATCAGCGACGACACCGAAGAAGACTCCCCCTCTCAACAACGCCAATCGGCATAGGGGAGTGATGGGCCACAGACAAAGCTGCAACGCCGACAGACCTGGCGAAGCACCCGTCGCCCGCAACAACACTCCGTCGCGACGGCGTAGAAAGATCGTTCATTCTCCCTTGCGGCTCCACGATACCTTGTCCAGGACGGACAATCGCTGGGAGAGCGAGTCATCGCAAACACGGAATGAACCGTTGCAGGGAGGAAACAAGCCTTCGCAAGAGGAACAAACCACCGCAGGGGAAAAATGAGCGAGAAGTGAGAATGTGTTTATGGATTTCGACTTTCTGATCGATCGTCGTGCTGCGTTGCGAACGACGCTGCGGGGGATTGCTGCGGTGGGGGGAGCGTGGGGGACGGCGTCGACGATGCTGTCTTCGGCTACGATGGCGTCCGCAGCGGCAGAGACACCACCTGCACCGCCTCAGGGACTCCCCATCGCGAAGCCCGAGGAAATCGGCCTGGATTCTCGACAATTGCAGGTCGCTTACGATCTGCTCGATCGTTGGACCCAAGGCGATAAACCGCTAGTGCCCGGGGGGGCCATCGTCGTCGGACGCCACGGGAAGATGGTCGCGCCACGGTTTTTCGGCAAAATCGGTCCCGAACCAGATGCCGCGGCCATGCCCCCGGATGCCATCTTCCTTATGGCGTCGCTGACCAAACCGATCGTTTACACCGCGGCGATGCAGTTGGTGGAACTCGGTCGTTTGAATCTGACCGATCCAGTGATCCGCTACCTCCCCGAGTTCGCGGCCCACAACAAAAGCGAGGTGTTGGTCCGCGATCTGTTCACGCACACCTCGGGCTTGCCGGACATGCTGCCGAACAACTTCGAGTTGCGCAAACAGCAGGTGCCGTTGCAAACCTTCCTCAATGCCGCGGTGCGTGATACCGAACTGGTCTTTCGGCCCGGCACCCAGGTCCGCTATCAGAGCATGGGCACCGCGGTCGTGGCTGAGATTTTGCAAAAACGTTGGGAACTGCCCATCGCCGAAGTGCTGAAGCGTCAGATAGTTGCCCCCTTGGGACTGACTCAAACCACCTTGGGAGCCAAAGGATTGGAGCGCCGACGTTTGGTTCGGGTGCAGACGCCTGATTACCAGACCGATCGGGCGTCGGATTGGAACAGCGATTATTGGAGAGATCTGGGGGCACCTTGGGGCGGTCTGTTCAGCACCCCCAGCGAGTTCGCGGTGCTCTGTCAGATGTTCCTTAACCGGGGGACTTATGCCGGTCGCCGGATTCTATCGCCGGCCAGCGTACGCGCGATGACGACCAATCGCCTGCACGAATATGCCGAACTTCCCGCGGCCATCGCTCGGACGCGTCCTTGGGGATTGGGTTGGCGTTTGAATCATCCCGGTACGGCCGACAGTTGGGGCGATCTGCTAGGACCGAACGTCTTCGGCCATACCGGTGCTACCGGCAATCTCGTGTGGATCGACCCCGATGCGCAAGGCTTCTGTATCGTGCTGACCAACGCCATCCGCGAGAAAGCCCCGTGGCATTTGGTGCATTTATCCAATGCCTTGGCCGCAGCTTTCGTCTGAGACGACTCGCCCGATCGTGCCTGGGGTGCGGAAAATGCGTGCATTGCGGTGAGCCTTCCGCTATAACGAAGACGATCGCCCACGGACAACGACGCGAATCGGATGGAGGCGCTCCCATGCATTGCCGCTGGTTTGGGGCTTGGTGTGGTGTCTTGGCCTGGATGACTGCGGTCGCGGTGGCAGCCGAACCCGCGAAAATGAAGGCCCTCATCATCGACGGGCAAAACAACCATAACTGGAAAGCAACCACGCCGTTGTTGAAGAAATATCTGGAAGAAACCGGCCTGTTCACGGTCGATGTGGCCACTGCTCCGATTGGCAAAGACCTATCTTCCTTCCACCCGAAGTTTTCCGACTATCAAGTGGTCGTATCGAACTACAACGGGCAGTTGTGGTCGCCGCAAACGCAGTCGGCGTTTGTGAAATATGTCGAAGGGGGCGGTGGCTTCGTCTCGGTACATGCGGCCAACAATGCCTTTCCTGAATGGCCGGAATACAACGCGATCATCGGTCTGGGAGGGTGGGGCGGTCGCAATGAAAAGTCTGGCCCGTATGTCCGTCTGAAGGATGGGCAAATCGTGTACGACACCAGCAAAGGCCCCGGGGGCGGCCACGGACGCAAGCATGCTTTCAAGGTCGAAATTTACGACACCGAACATCCGATCACCCAAGGTTTGCCCAAGGTCTGGATGCACGCGGCCGACGAATTGTACGACAAACTCCGCGGCCCGGCGCAGAATCTGCGGGTGTTAGCCACGGCGTACTCCGATCCGAAAACCGGCGGTACGGGGCAACACGAACCGATGTTGCTGACGGTGTCTTACGGCAAAGGCCGCATTTTCCACACCACCTTGGGGCACGACACGGAAGCGATGAGTTGTGTCGGCTTCATCGTCACGTTCCAACGTGGGGCCGAATGGGCCGCCACCGGCAAAGTCACGCAACCGTTACCGGCGGACTTCCCCACGGAAACCGCGGTCAAGATGCGTCGGTGACCTCGTCTTTTGGGGGGACTAACCGGAAGATCAAGATGCGTCGGTGACCTCGTCGATCGGGTAGGCGAAGCCGGATCGAAGAACAGCAGGCTTCAATCCGTTCGCGGTTGCGGCTCGGCTTCGGAAAATGAATTCCCTTTGATGAATTTTGGGAGCATCGATCAAGGACCGCTCGCGATCCGCGAACAACTCTATAGAATAATCGCCGACTCGATCCTACGCTCGCTTCGGGCTTTTGTCTCTTCGGGAGATCGCATCGATGTCAACGTCAACGGAACCGCGTCGAGAACAATACATTCCCATCCGATGTGCGGAATTGGTGGATGTGTTGTGCAACACTCGCGATCCAGCCACGCAGAAACCGCTCAGCCCCGAAGATCAAGTCCAAGTTCGCCGTTTCGCACGCATATTGATGGCGTTGTATCACCATCAATATCACCAACGCCTGAATGAATTGAAATCGGCCTACGCTCCGTTCGATCCCGATGCGGAAACCAAACCGATGCGGACGTTTCCCGATGCGGAACGCGCCCAACGGCAAGATGCCTTGTTCCAAGAGTTCATCCATCTGCTGGAACGGGCCAATTACACGCGGATGACCCGACAAGACATCGAACAAGCTATGCAAGGCGCGAGTTTGTGGGGCTTGGAACTCGATGTCGATTGGAACGTCTTCGAGCGGTTTGAGATGTTCTACCGTGGCGATCAACCGGTGAAACGCTCGTTTTGGAGCTACTTCAAGTTTTGGAAGACCGAAGAGGTCAAAGTGGCTTCGTTCCGCCGTTTGGTGCTGATCCTTAAGCAGAAGAAACATTGGCGACTGGGAACGGATGCCGATGTGGAAAACATCTACCTGAAACTTTTCAAAGACATGCCCAAGGTCGATTTGGAAATGGTGATCCCCGGGAGTCGGGTGAAACTCTCCAAGCTCGACAAAGGGATGATCTTCTATCCGTTGGCCTCGGGGTTGGGAATCGTCTTTTACAAGATTCTGGTGGAAGTCTTTGGCTCCCCCGACTTTTTGGGACTCTCCAGCGCCGTGGCACTCTCGTGGGGCTTGATCGTCTTTCTGGGCGGCTATGGCTATCGTTCCTACAACAGTTACTCGATCAAGAAACAAGCCTATACCTTGCAACTGACCCAGAGCCTGTATTACCAGAACCTCGACAACAACGCGGGGGTCTTGTATCGTCTTTTGGACGAAGCCGAGGAGCAAGAGAACCGCGAAGCGTTGTTGGCCTACTTTTACTTGTGGCGGTACGCGCCTGCCCACGGTTGGAATGCTCAAGAACTCGATCAGTACATCGAAATGGAGTTGGAAAAGATTCTCAACCGCGAGATCGACTTTGAAGTCGATGACGCCTTGGCCAAGCTCGAAAAGCTCGGCATTCTCGTGCAGGAAGAGGGACGCTACCGCGTGGTCCCCATCGAAGAAGCGACCGCGAAACTCGATGCGATGTGGGATCGGATTTTCAACTCCGAAGGGGGAACCGTCGAAGAATTGTTGCCGGCACGGGTTTAGGTTCGTCGTTCGCCTTTGTGGCTGGAAAGACGTTATGGGCATGGCTGAACAATGGATCGCCAAGCGGATGCAAACGATCGAAATGTCGGGCATCCGTAAAATTTTTGAATTGGGCCGCTCGTTGCAAGATCCGATCGATCTGAGCATCGGGCAACCGCATTTTCCGGTTCCCGAGCCGATCAAGTCGGCGGCCCACGCGGCCATCGACGCCAACCGCAACGGCTACACCGTCACCCAAGGCATCCCCGAATTGCGAGCCAAGATCGCGGCTTGGCTGCAACAGCGGTTTCCCGGTTGCGATCGAGAAACTCTGATCACCAGCGGCACCAGTGGCGGCTTGGTGTTATCGCTGCTTGCCGTGGTCGATCCGGGGGATGAGGTGATCTTGTTCGAGCCGCACTTCGTCAGCTATCCCCACCTGGTGCGTTTGGCCGGGGGAATGCCGGTGGTCCTCGGCACCTACCCCGACTTTCAAATCGATGTCTCGCAGGTAGCCGCGGCTATCACGCCACGCACGAAAGCAATTCTGCTCTCTACTCCTTCCAATCCGACTGGCGCGGTCGCTTCCCGGCAGACACTGCGTGACCTGACGACTTTGGCCCGTGAGAAAAACGTCTTGCTGATCAGCGACGAAATCTATCGGGTCTTTTGCTACGATGGTCCGTTGTGCAGTCCTGCCGAGTTCGACGATCAGGTGCTGGTACTCGATGGATTCGGCAAGTCCTATGGTATCACCGGTTGGCGGCTCGGCTTTGCCCACGGACCGCGACCGTTGTTGCAGGAGATGATGAAGCTGCAACAATTCACGTTTGTTTGTGCCCCGAGCATCGTCCAATATGCAGGGCTAACCGCGTGGGATTACGACGTCAGCGGCATCGTCGCGGAATATCGCGAGAAACGCGATCGCCTCGTGGCCGGGCTACGCGACCGCTTCCGCTTCACGGTGCCTGGGGGGGCGTTCTACTTGTTCGTGGAAGCCCCCTGGGGGACGGCCACGGAATTTGTGACCGAAGCCATTCGGCACAACTTGTTGCTGGTGCCCGGAGCCGTCTTCGGCCGACGCGACACCCATTTCCGCATCAGCTATGCCGCGAAAACGGAAACCCTTGACCGGGGTATCGAAGTGCTCAATCGTCTGGCGTCGCGATCCTGATTCTGTCCGTCGGTCTGGACTTCGCCTCAAACAAGAAGATAGAAGATGGAAAGGACATTTCTCCCGATTTGGCCATCGCGGCATAAAATGGATTGACGCCCCGCATGGGTTCGTCAAAATAGGAGAAGGCTTTCGCGCTAGATTGGCCGTTCCACCCTCACGATGAACTTCTCTCCCGCGCTGGGCCGACTACAGGGCAAGCCCTCGAGTACCAAGGTGAACCTGGAGTGCAAGTTCGCTCGCCCCTGAGATAGCTTATTCGCCAAGATCGTCGCACGCACGTCGGAACCGGCCTGGGATCGGCTCCGCGGCACGAAGAGAAAGGATATCAGACGATGACGAGGCTCTTGAATCCGTTCCTATTCGGAGTCAGTCTTCTAACTCTACTGACATCGACCATGTTGGCCGACACCGAGAAGAAGCAACCACCACAAACGTTCATGGTCATCGTCGGTGTTGGAGAATTTTCCGATCCGCAAATCAAACCACGCCCCACCGCGGTCGCGGACGCTCAAGCCCTTTATGACCTGTTCACCAACAAAGATTATCTCGGTCTGGATGCTGACCACATCCAACTACTGATCTCCGGGAAAGACGAGAAACGCAAAGCCCAAACGGCAACACGGGAAAACGTCCTGAAGGCCATCGACCAAGTCGTGACCCGAGCGAGCAAAGACGACACCATTTTGATTGCCATGATCGGCCAAGGGGCTTCCTCGGGCGAACGCCCCTGTTTCTTCTGCACTGATAGCACCTTCAAAGATCGCGGCAAAAATGCCCTGAGTGCCGGTGCCATCGAAGACGAATTCAAAAAATGCAAGGCTCGGCAAGTGTTGGCATTGCTCGATGTGAACTTCAAAGGCTTCGACCCCGGTAAGGAAACTGTCATCGAACCGAACTTGCTCGACATGGTGCGGGTGTTTCTGGGCACCAAAGAGAAGGAAGAAACGCCACTCCCGCCGGGCAAAGGGGTGATCCTGTCGAGTTTTGCCGGTGCCAAGCCGATCGAATTGGCCAAGCAAGGGTTGTTCACCCAAGTGCTGATCGACGCCCTCCAGGGCAAAGCTGACACCGAAGGAGGCGAACCCGATGGCTTGGTGACCGTGGATGAACTAGTGAACTACCTCGAAAACGAACTCCCCAAGATCGCTCGGGAAGTCGGCAAAAATCGCGAAGAGAAAGAACAAGTGCCGTTGGTCGATTTCGCACGCTTGGCCCATTTTCCGGTGACGCACAACCCGGCAGTCTATCCGAAGCGGGTCGAGCGCCTCAAGAAATTGGCGAATTTGGCGAAGGAAGGCAAAATTACTGCTGAGGTCGCTGCTGAGGGCGAACGCCTCCTGTCGCGAATGCCCAAACTCAAATCCCAGCAAAAATTGCGTAAAGAGTATCAGGCATTCGTCGATGGCCGACTCGCGATGAATGACTTTCTTGCCTCGCGGCTGAAATTGCTCGATTCGATGAAGATCGACAGCGACGATGCCCGTGTCTACGCGAAAAACACCTTGCGCGGCATCGAAAAGGTGCAAGCGGTCTACATCAAGGAACTGAACAAAGGCGAAATGGCCGCCAATGCCATCCGTGGTCTGTATCGCCGGTTGGAAGAGAAAATTCCCCCCGAAATCAACGAGCAACTCAAAGTGGCCAAGTCGCTCAAGGACAGCGACATCGAAAAAATGCTCGTCGAGGCTCGCATCGCCTTGGGCAAACGCGAAGACCAGGAAAACAACAAAGACATCGACATTTCGATGGAAATGATGATGGGGCAACTCGACCCCTACACGCAATACATCGACAAAGAGCAAGTCCGCAAGATGGAGAGCCGAATTCAAGGCTCGTTCACAGGGATCGGCATCCAAATTCGCCGCGATTTGGTGCGGGACGGTTTGTTGGTCGTCACGCCGATCAAAGGCTCGCCGGCGTATCGCAGCGGTTTGAAAGCCGGCGACCTGGTGACCGAAATTCGCCGAGACATGGACAGCGAAGGTCGGTTGCTCGATAAACCGGAGATCATCTCCACCAAGGGCATGAAGGTCGATAAAGCCGTCGAATTGATTTTGGGCAAACCGGGCACGAAAGTGAAGTTGACGGTGCAACGCGAAGGCGTCCCGACGCCGCTCGAATTCGAGTTGACCCGCGGCCGCATCGAAGTGGAAACCGTCCTCGGTGCCCGACGCAAATCCGACGATTCCTGGGACTTCATGCTCGACCCAGTGAACAAGATCGGTTACATCCAACTGACCCAGTTCGCACGCAACTCGGCCGAGGACATCAAAAACGCCGTCAAGGAACTGGAAAAGCAAGGGATGAAAGGCTTGGTTTTGGATCTACGCTTCAACCCAGGCGGGTTCCTGGATACGGCGGTAGACATCTGCGATTTGTTCATCGACGATGGCTTGATCGTAACCATTAAACCTCGCGTTGGGCTGAAGCGGGATTTCCGCGGCGAGAGCGCCGGCAGTCACTTGAACTTCCCGATGGTCTGTCTGATCAACGGCGGCAGTGCCAGCGGTAGCGAGATTGTAGCGGCTTGCTTGCAAGATCATGGCCGCGCGGTCATCATGGGCGAACGCAGTTACGGCAAGGGAAGCGTGCAGAACATTCAAAAGTTCGGCCCCACCGAAGCGGAAATCAAGCTCACCACCGCGACGTTCTGGCGCCCCAACGGCAAGAACCTCAATAAGTCCAGCACCTCTGGCAAAGAGGAAGAGGACTGGGGCGTTCGACCAGACAAGGACTACAAGATCGAACTGTCGCGTCAGGAGCGGGAAGAATTGGCTGACCATTTCCGCGAACGAGAGATCATTCCGCGCCGCGACATTGTGGCCAAAGATAAAAAGCCCGAACCGAAAGACCGACAACTCGAAGCGGCCCTGGAATATTTGCGTTCGCAGATCAAGACCGCCAATCGCACGGCTCGGTAATTTTCCAGCATCGACACGCTGACGGTGTCGCCGTATCCTAGGCACCTACCCCGTGGAGAGAACACGACTCCCCACGGGGTTTTTCGTCGGTAGGGATGGATAAATGGCTGGATAGAGCCGACTTTCTGGGGGCGTCGGAATCGACGGAAAGACCTGAGATCGTCAACCATCCTTCGATGCCCCGTTTGTGTTTCATGGGGGGGAAACGTAGGAACGTATCCGCCCAATAAAAGTGGATTTCCGAAGGGCAAGCGGGTTTGTACAACAATGCTTGCTGACTACGCTACCGTGGGATGGGGGCCATTTGAGACCAAGGTCCATTGACGATGAGCCAAAAAACTTGGGGCGGCCGATTCACTGCTTCCACCGATGCTCGCGTTGAGGCGTTCACCGAATCGATCCAAATCGACAAACGCCTGTACCGCCATGACATTCGTGCTAGCCAGGCTCATGCCCGCATGTTGGCCGAGGTCGGCATCCTCAGTGCCGCCGAAGCTGAGCAGATCGTCGCCGCTCTCGACGCCATCCGCGAAGACATCGACCAAGATCGCCTGCCGTTCCGCATCGAGTTGGAAGACATCCATACCCACATCGAACGAGCGCTCATCGATCGACTGGGCGACTTGGGACGCAAACTGCACACCGCCCGCAGTCGGAACGATCAGGTAGTCACCGATGTGAAACTGTGGGTGCGTGATGCGATCGATCAACTCGATGCTCTGCTCACCGACTTGCAGCGTGCTTTAGTCGAAGCCGGTGAACGTGATCACGATCTGATCCTGCCCGGCTACACCCATTTGCAACGGGCTCAGCCAGTTCTGGCGGCCCACTATTTCCTGGCCTACGTGGAGAAATTCCAACGCGATCGCGAACGTCTGGCGGACTGCCGCAAACGGGTCAACCTCCTTCCGCTGGGAGCGGCTGCCTTGGCCGGGACGAGTTTGCCCATCAACCGCGACAGCGTGGCCCAGCAACTAGGCTTCGCCGGCGTGGCGGCCAATAGCCTCGATGTCTCCAGCGACCGCGATTTTGTGGCCGAATTCCTCTTCGACCTGTCGCTGTTGGCCGTTCACCTCAGCGGTTGGGCCGAGGAATGGATCTTGTGGGCCACGACCGAATTCCACTTTCTCGATCTCCCTGATGCCTTCTGTACCGGCTCGAGCATCATGCCGCATAAGAAAAACCCCGACGTTCTCGAACTGATGCGGGGGAAATCGGCACGCGTCTTGGGGCGGTTGCAGCAGATGTTGGTCTTGCTCAAAGGACTGCCGTTGGCCTACAACCGCGATCTGCAAGAAGACAAATCGGCGTTGTTTGATGCATGCGACACCGTGTCGGCCATGCTGGAATTGGCCGCCCCGCTGATCCGTCAGACGCGGTTTCGTCGCGAAGTCATCGCTAGCCGACTCGAAGACGGCTTCCTCGACGCGACGACGTTGATGGAATTTCTGATCCGTGTCGGCGTGCCGATGCGTTCGGCTCACGAAGCGGTCGGCCAATTGGTACGCGAATGCGAGCAACGCGGTTGCCGACTCGTCGATCTGCCGCTGGAACTGTTCCAAGCGATCTGCCCGAATCAGGCGGCCGCGGTGTACGGTGTGTTGGGAGTGGCCAACGCCCTGAAATCGTTCCAAAGTTACGGTTCGACGGCTCCGGTGGAGGTGGAACGTCAACTCCGTCTCTGGCGTGCCCGGTTAGCGAGCTGAACCAGATCGTAGCGCAAAGAGCCGACGACGCCAGTCGTGGAAATCAACACCCGCGCACTAGCGTCCGCAGCTCTCCAAACGCATGAAACGCAACAACAGAAACTCATCGCCAGCCAGCGTCGCTCTGATCCGTTGTGCGATCTCCCCCCGCAAGTCTACTGAGGAAGGTCGGGAGCAGGAGTTCGACAGCCTCGATGCCCAGCGCAGCGGGAAGCGGTCAATACAAAAATATCCTGCCTCGGTTCGATGAATAAGAGCCAAATTCGCAGAAGAAGATTCCGTCAGACCATGAGAACACCTTGAACAACCCGACGTCCGACTTCGGC
>CALEEC010000393.1 GCA_937949245.1 uncultured Gemmataceae bacterium
GTCGAGGGTCACCCCCTGCGACAGTTCCTGCAGTAGTCGGCCTTGGCGATCGAGCAAACGCAGACGCACGGTGCGTGGACCGACCCACTGAGGAGTCTTCCAGGTGCCGATCCAATCCCTGAGACGTGGCGTCAGTTGTAGTTCCCCTTGGGGACCGGCAGGGTTCAGCCATACTTCGCGATGCCTAGGTCCGGGGAAACGCTGTTCCAAATCCACTTCCGTAGCCGACTTTCCTCCCACCACCGACAACGGACGCAACAATTGTACGACCAGAGTGCTGCCATCGGGAGCCTGATCGGCCCCGGCCGAGAAGACGACCGATTGCCCCGGCACGGGCGCGGGGAGCAAGTGCAGATGCAACCGCGTCGAGGAATCGAGGATCGGTGTCGTGGCTTCACCAAAACGGGCGAAATCGATCCGCAAACGAATCGCCCGTTCGACGCCGTCGATGGTGATGTTGGCGTGCCCCGTGGAGGGCGTAGCGACATCGAGAGCCAATCCCTCGGCGTCCAAGCGAACCGCGGTGCCATCGGTCGGCACGGTGCCGCGTAGGCGACCGGCTTTGATGCCGCCCAACCCCGGCACTTCGTTCGGATCGAGTACCAGTTCGACGCTACAGGGCACTTGTCCCAGTGAGCGACGTTGCCGCAACTGCACCTCCAGACGGTTCCACTGCCGCAATGGGGGATGTACTGGCAAGAATGTCGCATCGACCAACTCCACGAATTCGGTCGGATCGGCCAAAGTGATCTGCAACGGCCGACGGACGATCGGGGTGCCCGGTTGAGTTTCGTCAAACACATCGACCCTTAGGGCATTCGGGAGATCGAGAGGCACTCCCGGCGGATCGGGAGGCGTGTGGGTCGGTGCCGTGGCGTTGGCCGAGGGGGACGGCATCGTGGTGTTGCCGGGATTGGTCGCTTTCGCTGCCGACATCGGCGAGGTCATCGGCCCGGCTGAGGGGAATCGGACCGGCGTCAACACTCCCGGAGCCAGCACGACTTTCGCTTCACCGTTGGGAAGCAGTTGCTCGCCGTTCATCAGACGCACGATGCAGGTCTTGGGTTTGTCGCTTCGGCTACGCAGCAGTATGAACAACGGCTGCGGGGTTTCGCTAGGCCGCAAACGTATGTCGTTGCCTAGGCCGATCGGATCGGTCGGCGTCGGGGCAAAAATCAATTCGACGGGCGTTTCGCTTCGCGTCGCTTCCACAGGGACACGCACGAAATAACGTCGCCCGGCTAGACGGAAAGCCACGACAAAACCGGCAGCCAGCGGTTGCCTCGCGTCCGTCTGGGCGATGACCTGAATCGGCAGCGTACCGAGGCGAAACCCCGTGATCGGATCGACGCGGAATTGGAACTGCGACGTATCGGCCTGAACACGAAAGCCCGCTTGTTCCGCGACCAAGAATTCCACGGTGGGCGTTTGGTCGGGCAGACGCAGTAAAACTTTCAGCTCGGCCGTGCCAATCCCTCCTGTGGCCGACAGTTTCACGGTGGTCGTCGGCCCCAAGACTTCCAGGGGAGGAATGTGTAGTCCCTGCCCCAACGGATCGACGCCGTTGATGGCGTTTTCCAGCAGTTCGGCCGATAATCCTTGCTGCAATGCGTAGCGATAGCTTTGAGCCAACCAAGCCAGGTGCTGCCTACGGATCTGACTCCAACGGGCGACTCGTGGTCCCCCATCAAGGTCGAGCCGTTCGTTGACTAGTCCGGGGGGATACAGGAACATTAGCCGATCCAAAGTTTGCGGATCAGCGCGGTTCACAACGTCGGTCAGAGTGCGAGTCCAGCATAGCCGCAGTCGGGCGGTCAGTTCAAACCATTGCGGGACATCAGCAGAGAGGTAGCATTGCTGGGCCAAGGTATTCAGTTCCTCGAGGTCGTCGGAGGGTAAACCGGCCAGTCGCAGCAGTTGAAGTTGACAGCGGGTGCGGAGTTTGGCCCGCTGGAACTCGGCTTGGCGTAAGCTGTCGCGTTCGGCATCGCTGAGCCTTCCGACGGGGAACCTTCCGCTGTTGCGGGATTCGCTACGATCCATCTGCCGGGTGGCTTGGTGCAAGCGGACGAGCAAATCGTGGCGGGTGGTCAACAGTTTCTTACGGTCGTCCCAGGGGAGCAACGGCAAACGCAAGCCGCGATCCAACGGTTCGACGGCAGCGGCCGTGGCCTCCGCGTGACTGGCCAGGGTCAAGGCTTGGCTGAGCCCTTCGACCCTCGCGGTGACCTGGAAAAGATTCAATTCGGAGCGTAACTGGTCGGAAGCTCGGCGAACCCGGCTGGCCAACGGTTGCAGGTCGGTGAGGGTCATTTGGGCGACATTCGCGGGGGGTTCCAGCAGCGGCAGTAGGTTTTCGGTGGCCCGCAGACGATCGAGCCAATTCGCTTCACGGATTGGATCCAGTTCCAAATAAATCGCATCGGGGTGCAGCGTCAGCAACGATTCGTCGCAGTTTTCGCGTGCCTGCTGGATGGTGTGAGCAAACATCAACAACGCCGACGCCCAGCGGTTGGCCTCGCGAAACCGTGCCAGGATGTCTTGGGGAGACACCACGTCGTAATGGTTCAGCAGAATTTCGCCTTCCCAGCGTGCCTGAACGCAGTCGTTGAGTACCTGCGGACACCAAAACGTTAGCAAGGGAGTGGCAGCCACTTGTTCGGCTTGTCCGACGGCCTGGACGGCGGTACGGGCCAACTCTTCCGACCATTGCGTTTCGCCGACTCGCACCGCGATTCCGGCCAAACGACGCAGGAACATCGTTTCCAGGTACTCCACGGGCTGACCACGTTCGGTCAGCAGACGATCGAGAAACGGCAACAACGTGCGTAGCGTTTCGCCCGACTGGGCCAAATCCCAGATGGCCGATTCGACCGCGAAAGCCGATTTTCCTGCAAGGGACTTCAGGACCGACTCGTAAATCTTCTTGAGAGCGGCTTCGCGATCGGCAGGTTTCAGATCACTGGGGAGCAATTTCCACGCCGCGACCGCCTCGCTAAGGCTTTGGACGACCGCACGATCGAGTGTCTGCGACGTGATAGCCTCACTCCAAGCCAACGATGCCGCTCGTTGGGGGATCACCAGCGAGGTGCGTGCTTGATCGGCCTGGGTCAGCAGTTGCTGGAGCCGTTCTTGAGCCAAGCGTTCCGCGAGACTTCCGCGAGCGCCGCTGATCCAGAGATGCTCTCCATTGAGCAAGGCGGCTTCCAAACGCCGAGCCAACCGCGGCAACAAGCGTAACGTGCCGTCTTGTCGCCAGGTTTGGAGAGTATTCCAACCTTGGATCAACGGTGGGGAATATACGAACGCTCCGAGTTCCTCTGGCTCCCCGGAACGACTTCGGGAGACGCTGTAGAGGTCGAAATCCGGCCCATCGCCCAGCAGCATCGGAGTCTGACGGACGTTCAGCACCCGTTGTGCCCATCGATCGACGGTGGCTTGCAGATAATCGCTCAGTTCTAGCACGGAAACGCGACGATTGTGGTCGTAGTGACGCAGCGAATATCCCAAGGCTTCCCCGCGTAGTCCTTGCTCGAAGTAGAAACCGAATACCGTTCGGCCCAGCAGTTCGATTTGGTGGGGCATCTGCCCGGGCGAACAGGGGCACAGGACGAGCCAATCCTTGCGGTCGAAGCCAGTGGTACGAACGGCTTCTTGTTCCACTTCGCGGACCAACTGCGGAATGCGTGCGGGAATGTCGCGGAAAATATCGCTGACGAATGGCCCCTCGGGACTGCTCATCACATCCAAAACCAACAATTTCGCGCGTGCCGGCGAGGCTTTGACCCAGCGTAGCACATCGCGCAAGGCCAGCAAATTGTGGCCTTCTTGCGGGTCACCATCGGCAGGCACCACCATGATTTCGCCGGTACGGGATGACACGGCGTAAGCGCTGAGATAAACAACCAGATTCTCCGAAGCAGGCACCCGGCTTAGGTGGGTCAGTTCCCGCCACAACAGCAAACTTTCCTGACTGGAGTAAGCCTCGGCCGTGCGGGGAAATACCGGGGCCAAACGGAGAGCCTCGCGGTCGCCTTCGCTCCAGGGCGTGGTGCGGATCAGCGACGAGCGATACTGCGTCACCCACAGCGGCACGAAGTAAGGGGACGGAATGGGCCGATACCAACTGAGCACCCCACCGAACAAGCCGAGCATGGCCAACAAAGCGACCAGTATCAGCGAACGCCGCGAAGGGGACAACTCGGCCCAAACGGATGTCGCCGTCTCAGCCGGGGCGGTCCATCGTGGCGAACCATCCGGGGCAACCAGGTCAGCCGAGGTGGTCCGTGGCGAGGAACCGTCAGGAGCGGACGCAGCAGCGGTCATGGGCGTTTCTCTCAGGGCAAAGGAACGGGGGGCCGCGGTCGGGTATCGGAGGTATCCGGGGCAGGTAACGGATCGAGCGTCACCGCGAACCCTCGTTGCTCCGCTTCGCGGCGAAATGCCCGCAGCGAGATCAATTCCACACTCGCCACACGATCGACTTGTTCGGGACGCACTGGCCAAAAGACCGCTGTTGTCTGCCCGACCGAACGGTACTGCCACAGGCTCTCGCCTTCTAGGGGCAAGCCGGTGATCCGCACCAGCACCGGATTGGTGACACCATGCGCCACGCGAACAACGAGGCAGGAACGCGTTTCGCGTCGTCCATCAGGGAGGTCCACGACGTGATCTTCGACCGTCACGCTCCGCACGAACACTTCCTCGCCATCGACAAACAGCGAGCGGTTCTTGATCTCGGTGACCGTGCGGTAGTCGCGCTGGGGATCGAGTCGGCTAGCAAGGCGGGGTTCTTGATCGGGATTCCACCAGACTTGCACCAATGGCCGAGCAGGGCCGCCACGATCGGGGACTGTCGGCCAAGCGGCACAGTCCAACGACCACGCCGGCGCAGGATAGCCGAACACCGGCGACCAACGCCGAGCCAACGGCACCGCGGGAGTTTCGACCGCTTGCCACTCGAACCACACCGACTTGGGCCGAAAGGATTGAGAGATTACCTCCAGAGGATCGAATAAACGTTCGAGGGTTACCAATCCCTGAAAGGCACGATCGCTGCGTTGATTCTGCAGCAGAGCAACACGCCAGCCGTGCTGTTCGCGGTAGGGGCGTTGGGGAAAATCGCTGGCCGACCAGCTAGCACGCTCCAGAGCGAGTTGGCCGTTGCGTTGCCGCAGTTGCAGCAGGAGCCGATCCCCGGTAGCCAACTGAATTTCGCGGTCGAGCCGTCGATCGCTAATGACTCGCAGGTGATAACCTCCGGGAGCGACACCGGTCATCAGCCAACGATCTCCTCCCCCAAAGTGTCCGACGGGAAGCCCCTCGCGACGGATGCCATCGACCAAAACATGGCCGCTGGTTGCGACCCAGAAACGCAATTCCTGCCGCAACGCGTTGCGTAGCGATTGGATCAGACCTTCCAGGTTCGATTCGGTGACAAACGAACCGGGGGGATCGAACTTGGGGAGAGCAGCAAATTGTTCGCGAGCCTCTTGCTCTTCGTCGGGATCGATACGGAAACCGATCACATGCACCGCGATGCCCGACTGGTCGAACAGTTCGCGCACCAAAGCGGGGAAGGTCTTCTTCGCGGGGTTGAGCCAAGCATCGTTCTGATAGCGATTGTCGGCACCATCAGTGATGACAACCAAGGTGCGAAAACCGGTACTGCCGACGAAATCGCGTTTGGCCTCGGCCATGGCACGCAGGATGGGAGATTGGTTCCAGGGCACCAGGGCGGGGTAACGAATTAGCTTCATGACCGCGTCCAAGCGAGCAGTATCGGCCGGGTTCCATCGGGTCAGAGGCAAAATGGTGCGAATTTCCTTTTCCGGCTCGGCCACGGCACCGCGATCGCCGACGGCTTGCCCGAAGACGCGCAGGCTCACCTGCGTGCCGGCCGGCAGTTGCTTCAGCAGATGCTCGACTGCCTGGGTAGCGTGAGCGTACTTAGTGTCTTGCGAGAACTCTTGTCCGGGGGGTGCCCCCATGCTGCCGGAGCAATCGAGGACGATGGCCACAGTGCCGTTGCTGGCTCCATAACGGCGTACTACCTCGTCGGTGGCACGCACCGCGACGCTGGCCAGACGCGGAGGGGGGAACGTGTTGACGGTAGTATCCGCGATGCGATGCACGGCAATCGGCAAGCGTTGTTCCAGCAGTTGGCCGCGGAACAGTGCCCGAGCCACGATTTCGCCGCGAATCGGTTCGGCCGTTTCGGGGGGCCGCTGTTCGGCTTCGCGGAGCAAGCGATTGCGCAACTCGACTTCCCACTGGGTGGCTCGTCCGTCGAACGGCAGCGACCAACGTCGCAGCGGCTTGCCGGTGACCTGTTCCAGCCCCGGCATGGGGACTATTTCCCAGGTCAAATAACCGGTCGGAAGCGGTTGAGCGTCGGGAACGTGAACCCGCAACGGCAAAGCGTAGGTGAATTCGCTGGTGATGGGGATGCTGGCCGAGGACGGCGGTCGGACCGCGGTCGTGTGCAACTCGAACAGGCCGGGAGCGTCGAGACGTTGGCGGATCGCGGTCAACTCCGCTTCGGGCAAGAACGTCCCCGAGTCGGTCAGATACAATCGACCAGCCCGGCGATAGTAAGGGACATCGTTGGCCGACAACGACTGCCAATGTTCCTGCCAAGTGCGTTGTGCTTGCAGGACCATCAACCGACCGACACGGTCCCTTCGCAGGATGTCGGTAGGATGATAGCTCATCCGCCCCGTGGCGGCAGCATCGATGATGTGAGCCAAAGCCTCGGCACGTTGCAATTCTCGGTAGCCTGCTTCCTCTTGGCTGCGTAGCCCTGTCTCACAAGCGACGTTGATTTGCTCGGCCAAAGTCGGCCACAGTTGCGCTAAACTGACCGAGACGGCCAACAGCGAACGCCAACCTTCCGACTCCGCGGGGAACGTGTTCAAGCGATAGGCGAGACGATCGTAAGATTCCAACTCGACCTGAGGCCGGGGATGATCGACCTCCGATTTTCCCAAAGTGGCCAACAGTATGCGCCCCACGCGATTGCCAGTCCAGTCGGAGCGTTGACGCATGGTCGCTTCGCTAAGCAGGTCGTTGCCGGCCTGGAGCGATTCGGTGTAAAAACGCCACGAAATTTGTCGGCGCGTGTTGCGCAGGCGAAGTCGCGTCTCAGGATCGAGCAACGGCATGGCCAAAGCGGCGTCTGCCTCGTGCCAGACGCTAGGCAGATTGACAGTATTGAGTTCGGCGATCCGTTCTTGATACGACCGCACCAATTGTTGATGCGCCTCCGAACATTCCTGCGTCAGACGTTCCAGAAGGGTGATGTCATAACGCGGATCTTGCATTTGCTGAATGGTCGGTAGCGCCGCCTGGATGCGATGCAGCTTTTCCCAAAGTTCCTCGTAACGCCGACAATCGCGTTCCAACCGCTGTTGTTCGGCCGGAGCATCGGGGCGTTCGAGCCGACTTAACCAGGAGCCGTACCAGGGCAACTCCGACAGGATACGCGCCCGGGTTCGATAGATTTCGCGGATGCGATTCGCTCGCTGGAGAGCTTGCAAGTACAATTCACGTGCTTTGGCAAGTCCCGTACGCGCCTTGGCCCAATCCTCGGGCGCGTGGGAGAATAGCAGATCTTGGGCAACAAGGCGTTCTTGGTCTGCGGCTACGATCCACGATCGCACGAACATGGCCACGGTTTCGCTGTAAGCGATTCCTTCTTGCTCGAGTGCAACGCCTAGCGCGGCGCGTTCCGCTAACAGACGCACAGCGGTAGCAAAAACGATCAAGTCCCGCGGAAGTTCGTCGATCGGACCGTACTGATGCAGCATCTGGAGAAACTGGACCTCAACCGGGGAAATTCGGCTGGGGTCGTCGAGCTGGCGGAGCATCTCCAACAAGTGTTCCAAGGTCACATCGGGGGCCTCGGCGGCTTGCAGCACCAGCAACAACATGGCTTGCAGACGTAGCACCGTCATTCGGCGAACATCGCCATCGACCGAGGCATTCAGTTGACCGAGCAGCTTGGCGGCATCATTGTAGGAACGATCCCACACCGCACGAACCAATTGACGCAACAGAGGTGTCGGTTCGGAAGGATACCCTGCTAGGGCAGGGAGTTGCAGGGAGAGAGTCAGCGACTCCAGATCCAAAGTCTGCCAACGGAGCATGGCTTCTTCTTGTTCACGGATCATGACCCTCAGGAGGCTGGCGTTGGCCGTGTCCCCCGCATCGAGCAGAGCTTCGTAGCGAAGAATGGTGCTTAGATAGCGGGTCCACAAATGCGGAGCGACGATCCAGGGGGGATTTTTCCGCGAACGCAGTTGTTGCACGCGATTCCAGACTTCGCGCAGTTCGTCGCTACGTTCTTGGCTCAGTTCCACAGACGGAGTGGGTTGCGATCTCGGTTGACACAAACTGATCCACCTGGCTCGTCGTCGGCCTTCGTCCCCCAAAGGCAGCAGCAGGGGCGTCTGCGCGGCATTGCGATTCGCTGCCGCCCAGGAATTCACTTGCTCGCGAACGTGGTCGAACACTTCTTCCAATTGCAGCCAGCCATCCGCGTTGGGATCGGGGATGTTGCCCGACAAGGCGTTACGGAAAAATCGGCCAAACACCGATTCGCCAAACTCGGGGCTAACCCAGGAACGCTGATCGGGACCACTACTCAAAAGCACCACCAAGTTGGGCAGCGCACGGATTTCATCGTTCAACTGCAAAACCCCGCGCACAAATTCGTTACGGACGATGCCTAACGAGGGATACTCTTCCCGATGCGTGGCATCGAGAACGAGAATCTTGGTCCGCTCGGCGGGGAGTCGGCGGAGTCGTTGCAGCAGATCCGCAAATCGCAGCCGCATTTCCGCCAGACCGCGACCGTCCACGTCGTCGCGATACAAAAATGGGCCAGTTTCGTCGCAAGCACCATGCAGCGCCAGATAAATCAACACGATCGGCGAGTCGATCTTTTCCAAATCGCGGTCCCAGCGATCCGCCGTGCGTAAGCGAATTGGCCCCGCTTCGGGGACGGAATAATGTTCTCGCGTCAGTTCGGTCATCTGATTCAGCGATCGCCAACCGGCCACATTTTCCGGTAAGGCCAGATTGGTTTCGTAGCCTGCACCAACTAAAACCAACGTCACCGGCTGCGGCGCATGATACCAACGCAATACCTGAACCAGACTGAGACACCCCAACGCCAGCAACGCCGCTACAAGGATCAACCCCCATCGGCGTCGGGGCGAACGTCGCGACGAGGCCACCCGTCCCCGGACCCATACCGGCGCATCCGGGGCATCTGTCGGAGCATGTTGCGGTCCCCAAGCGGCAACGGTAGGCGGAGAAGCATTAGAGTGCATCGGTATCGCTCGATACGTGGGAGCTGTCGCATAAGTTGGTTGCTTTACCTATCTTAACTCGACGCAAGGCGACTGCAACTCCAGGGAAAATTCTGCTACGAAGGGGCGACAACGAATCCGCGACGCCGTCCCCGCGGTGCGATCGTACTCCTAGTCGCGATAAGCAGTCGGATTCAAAAAGTGGCATCGGCGGTCGTACCCAAAATCGCGATCGTTGGCCCCTGACGCCCACGACATTCGCTTAACCAAGCAAGAAGAAATTTGGCGTCTGCCCTCTAGACAGCACCGCAAAGCTATTTAAGATGGCACACGCGGCAAAGTACTGGGAACCAGCATACAGGAGATCCACGGGTGCCGATCGAGCCACGCCATCCTGCGCAAGGACATCGGCCGCGCGTGCTGATTACCTTCGATCAGGAAATCGACGGAATTCAGAAATCGATCGAACTCCCCTTCGTCATCGGTGTTTTGGCAGGTTTTTCCGGCAAACCACGTTCGACGCAGACGCTGCGGGAGCGAAAATTCCTCGAAGTGACGCCGCACAACTTGGATGAGATTTTAGCCCGGATCGGTCCGCGGTTGCATCTGCGGGTGCCCAACCGCCTGAGCGCCCAGCCGCAACATGATGAGTTGTTCGTCCAACTACGGTTTCTCCGGTTCGCCGATTTCGAGCCGGCCGGGCTGACACAACAGGTTCCAGCATTGAAAAACCTGCTGACCGAACGCAACGATCTGCAAATGTATCTGGATCTCCTTGAGCAGAATCAAGTGAGTCTCCCCTCGGCGCAGGCGTGGCAGCAAGACGTATGGTCGGCGTTGCGTGCGTGTCTGAATCCTCCGCCGAGTACGCCTTCGCCAAGTACACCGAAGGTCGAACGACGTGAAGTCGAAGAGGTGGTCAAACTGCTGATTGCCGCGATCGATCAGCGACTGTCGAACCAGTTGAACGCGATCCTGCATCATCCTGACTTCCAACGCCTCGAAAGCACCTGGCGTGGCTTGAAATATCTGGTCGATCGTTGTGTCGATACCGATCGATTGAAGGTCAAGATTCTCGACATCAGCAAGCAAGAGTTGGCCAACGATCTCGATGCGGCCCCGGAGTTCGATCAGAGTTATTTGTTCAAACGCGTCTACGAAGACGAGTACGGCACCCTGGGGGGGGAACCTTATGGCCTACTGCTGGGCGACTACGAATTCGATGCGAGCAGCGAAGACTTGAAGTTGTTACGGCAGATTGCCCAGGTGTCGGCTTGTGCCCACGCGCCGTTTGTTGCTTCGACCAGTCCGCGGATGTTTGGCACCGATCGCTTCGCGGCCTTGGCTCTACCGCGGCAAGTGGCACCATTGTTCGAGACGATGGATTACGCTCCTTGGCGTTCGCTGCGGGAACGGGAAGATTGCCGGTATGTCGCGCTGACCTTGCCGCGGGTCTTGGCCCGTGTGCCGTATCGCGGCCACCCTCTTGCAGTGCGAGATTTCGTCTTTGAGGAGCAGATCGAAACCAATGACGTATCTTGCTATTTGTGGATGAATTCCAGTTGGGCTTACGCCGCTTGTGTCGCAGCTGCTTTTGTGCGGGATGGGTGGTTTGTACGAACGCGGGGAGCCGAAGGGGGCGGCCGAGTCGAGGGGTTGCCGCTGGACAGTTTCCCTACTGATCCGAACGATGTCGCCCTGAAATCGTCCATCGAAGTGATCTTCAGCGATCGCCGCGAGGACGAACTTTCCAGCTTAGGCTTTTTGCCATTGGTACACAGCAAAAATCGGCGTTATCTGGTCTTCGTCGGAGCGCAAAGTTTGCAAAAGCCGAAACGCTACAATCTGGCCACGGCCAACGCCAACGCGGAGTTATCGACCAAGATGCATTACATTCTGTCGGTATCGCGGTTTGCTCACTATCTGAAGGTGCTGGCCCGTAACAAGATCGGCGTTTTGCAGGATCAGAAAGAAACTGAACTTTGGCTGAATGATTGGTTGCGGCAGTATGTGATCGGCAATCCCGAGTCAGTCAGCGAGGAAGTCCAAGCCCGTCGACCGTTGTCGGCGGCGGAAGTGAAATTGCAACCGATGCCAGGTCGGCCGGGGTGGTACAGTGTGGTCGCATTGTTGAAACCGCATTACCAACTTGAATCGCTGACGGCCACGATGCGTCTGGTCGCCGAAATACCCAAGACGGGGTGAACGGGAGCGGCAACCACGCGAATACCGGCTTGCGATGGTTATTGCTACCCGCGAAGCGATGCCCAAGACCAACAAAGCGGCAACCAACGTGGAAACCGTGGAAGACGAACACCCCAGCGAAAATGGTGTAGGGAGGGGGATGGAGATGGCGGTCGATGTGTTCTTGAAAATCGGCGATGGTTCAACGTTGGTCGGCGAGTCGAAAGAGGTCGGCCATGTCCACGAAATCACCGTGCGCCGCTTCGACATTGGAGCTGGCTTACTGTTGAGCGGTGCCAATACCCAGTGGTCGCTGGCCGGTGGGGGGAAGACTCCCTTCCGACCCTTGCGGGTGTGGAAGTATGTCGATTCCTCTTCCCCTCAATTGCTCCAGAAAGCCAGCGATGGCACCGTGTTTCCCTCGGCACAATTGGCCGTTCGCAAATCGGGCGGTAGACCGTTGGATTATCTGATCTATCGCTTTAAGGGGGTGCAAATTCTTTCAATCGTCACGGAACTGAATCCCAGTGAAGAGATCTTGGCTACGGAAATCATCGAATTGGGCTACCAATCGGTGCATGTGATTTACACGCCCCAAAAGGCCGATGGCACTGCGGGAGTCCAGTTGGAAGGTGGTTGGGATCTCAATGCCAATCGTCCCGCTTAAATGCGAATTGTCTTGCTCCAAGGCGAGTTGTCCTGCTTGATCGCGAACATCGAGGAAAGCGACTATGCCCACTGCAGTCGATGCCAATGCGTTGCGACTGCTGCCGAGTCTGCTCGATCGGTTGCTCGACCCAGAGTCGATGTCGGTTCGTCGGGGGGGGTACACCGTCAACGAGATGATCGAAGCGGTGCGCCGCGATGTCGAAGATCTGCTGAACAATCGCCAACTGGTCGACCCGGACATCGATGCCTACCCCGAGTTGTCCAAGTCGGTGTTCACTTACGGCATCCCCGAGTTGATCTCGCGTCCGGCCAGTTCGGGGCCGGACCTCGATGCGATCGGTCGATCGATTGCCGAGGCGATTCAACGTCAAGAACCGCGTTTGCGTGACGTGCGGTTGATCCTGTTAAGCCAGCCCGGTAATCTCGAACGCAACTTGCGGTTTCGCATCGAGGGCCGACTACGGATCGAACCTTCGCCACAAGTGGAATTTGAAACTGTCGTCGATCTGGGCAATGGTCAATCCGCTGTCTTGAAGCGAACCGCGTAACATGAGCAAATCGCTGTATCCGTATTACGAACGCGAACTCCAATTCCTGCGGCAAATGGCTCAGGAGTTCGCCCGGCAATATCCATCGACGGCCGGCCGACTGCTGTTGGAAGGAGGACGCAGTACCGATCCGCATGTCGAACGCCTGCTGGAAGGTTTCGCCCTGATCGCAGGACGTATCCATCATCGTCTCGATGCCGAATTCCCTGAACTGACCGATGCCCTGCTCAACGTGTTGTATCCGCACTACCTAGCACCGATTCCGTCGTTTTCGATCGTGCAGTTGGAAGGCGATGCTACACGACTGACCGCGCCGACCGGCTATCGGGTGCCGACCGGTAGTCCGTTACGCACTCCACCGATCGATGGTTTGGCTTGCCGTTATCGAACGTGCTACCCGATCGACCTATGGCCGATCCGTGTCATCCAGGCCGAGTGGCAACCTCCGCCGTTTCCACGCGATCTGAAACCTCCCCCCCGGACGGCCGCCGTTTTGCGTTTCACCTTGGAAACCAGTCCCGCCCAACGCTTCGGCAATCTGCAACTAGAACGCTTGCGTTTGTATCTCGATGGCGACCCGCAGATGGTCGCTCAGTTGTATGAGTCGATGTTGAATCGCTCGTTGGCCGTGGTCTTCCGTGATCCTGACGCGGTGCCCCAGGACGCGACCCAAGTGACGTTGCCCCCGGAACAATGCTTGAAGCCGGTAGGCTTCGCGCCCGAGGAAGCGTTGTTCCCCTTTCCGCCTCACTCCCTGCCAGGCTTTCGCTTGCTGACCGAATTGTTCGCCTTCCCCCAGAAGTTTCATTTCATTGATCTGGAAGGCTTCACCACGGTGCGCAAGGTGATTGCCGGCCGACGCATCGAAGTGCTGATCTTCTGCGATCAGACACTGCCGTTGCTGGAACAAGGGTGCGATGTGCATACGTTTCGTCTGGGCTGCGCCCCGGTGGTGAACCTCTTCGAGCAACTCGCCGAACCGATTCCGTTGACACACTACCGTTCCGAGTACCAGATTGTGCCTCAGGTCCGCCATCCGTTGGGGATGGAAGTTTATTCGGTCGAATCGGTGACCTTGCGTCGTCTCGGGGGGCAAGGGCAGGTCGAATTTCAACCGTTCTACGCGGTATCGCGGGGCTTGCAAGAGCCCAACCCGCGAACGTATTGGTATGCCTCGCGCCGACCATCGTCCCTGCCGGACGACAAAGGCTCGGACGTCTGGCTCAGTTTCGTCGATCTGGACTTTCAGCCGACCCAACCGACCGATGGCGTGGTGATTGTACGCACGTTGTGTACCAATCGCGATTTGCCGGATCGACTTCGGCAAAGTGCCGATCGCCTCGTCTTCGAGTTTGACCAGGCCGCCCCCGTGGCCCAGACCCGCTGTTTGCTACCGCCGACTTTGCCCGTGCGACGGACGCACCGTGAGTCGGGCTATTGGAAATTGATCTCGCATTTAACGTTGTCGCATCTGTCGATCAACGAAGATGCCCTGGCCCTGCCGGCTTTCCGCGAGTTGTTGCAACTCTACTCGATGAGCGACGCCGATGTGACCGATCGCCGTGCTACCTTGGCGCGGCTAGCCATCGACGGCGTGACCGGCATTCGTTCGCGTCAAGTGGTTCGGCGTCTGGGCAGTCTGTCGGCTTTCGGTTTTTGTCGTGGCTTGCTGATCGAATTGGAGTTGGATGAGGAAAAGTTTATCGGTCTGGGAGCTTACTTGTTTGCGAGTGTGCTGGAGCGTTATTTCGCATTGCATGTGACGATCAATTCCTTTACGCAACTGTCGGCCAAACGACGCACGAGCAGTGAGCCGTTCAAGACCTGGCCGCCCCGAGCGGGAGAGCAACCCTTGTTATGAGCGACAGCGATCGTGCTAATGACAGCAGCAGTGGCAGCGCTAGCGGCAGCGCTAGCGATCCCGCGTTCGATCCCATCACGATGCGTTTGTTTCGCGAGGGGCACCGCTTCGATTTTTTCCAAGCCGTCCGCTTATTGGAGTGGATGTTTCCGCGGTTGAAACCCATCGGCAAAGACGGGCCGGCTGCTGCGGAGGTGTTACGCATCGCTGGTTCGTCAAGTCCGGTATTCCCCGCTTCCGCCATCGAACGAATTCAGCGCAACGCCATCGATCCGCCGGTACGCATCGTGCAGAATTTTCTCACGCTGACCGGCGCTTCGGGCGTTTTGCCGTCGTACTATGCGGAACGGATCGCCCGTCTCGAACGCAACGCGGACCATCCTGAACCGACCGCGATGGCCGCTTGGTTCGATCTGTTCCTTCATCGTTTGGCGTCGTTGTTTTACCGCACCCAGACGAAATACCGCTTGCCGTTGGCCTTCGAGTTTAGCCGACGAATCGGCCAGGCGGATGATCCAATTACGTCGATTTTTTATGCGTTGATTGGCATGGCCACTCCCGCCATGCGCCAGCGCTTCCGCTTGTTGCCAGTCGACTCATCCCAGGAACCAGCCCAGCCGTCGTGGGCATCGACTCCGAGCGAACCCCGGATCGACGATCAAATTTTGCTGCGTTTCGCAGGCATTCTTGCGAGTCGTAGCCGACCGGCGCTGGGGTTAGCGAATCTTTTGCGCGAGATCTTTCGTGTGCCGGTCGAGGTGCATTCGTTTCGGGGACATTGGTTGGTCTTGGACCCCGACAATCAAACCCGCTTGGGCAAACGCCTCGGAAGGAACGATCGGCTGGGAAGTAGCACGTTGGTCGGTTCGCGGATTTGGGATCTGCAAGGAGCGTTTCGTATTGTCCTGGGGCCGATGGACTATGCGACGTTTTTGAGCTTTCTGCCCGATCGCTCCTCGGGCGAGCAGAAATTGTTTTTGTTGGCCAAAATCGTGCGTCACTATGTGCGGGACGCTCTCGATTTTGATGTTCAAGTGGTGTTGCGTCAGGATCAGGTGCCCGCGTTGCAGATGGTCTCTAAAGACCTGAGCGGTGGGCCACGCTTGGGCTGGAATACCTGGATTCGTCGCAATGCCGCGACCCGCGACGCGGTCGAAGCGGTGTTTCAACGGGAAGTGATTCTCCGATCGGAAGCCCGATCGGGTTCATCGGTGGCGTGGTCGAGCCGATCCCCCGCTACGCCTACGCCCCCATCGCCCCACGGAGGATAAAGCCATGCCTCAACCGGCTGCCTGCATTACCTTTCCGCATGCTTGCCCCATGTTCACCGGGCCGGTGCCTCATGTGGGAGGGCCGATCATTGGTCCGGGAGCGCCAACAGTACTGATTGCCAGTCTACCAGCATCGTGCATGGGAGATACGGCTGTTTGTGTCGGGCCGCCTAGTTCGGTGACCATGGGCAGTCCGACGGTGCTGTTTGAAGGCAAGCCGGCTGCTCGTATGGGCGATCCGACCGCGCATGGGGGCGTGATCGTTTTGGGAGTGCCGAACGTGCTGATTGGCCCCTGAACAACCGCGGATCGCTTCTTTCAGAAACCTTATCCCTCAGACGCCTGCGGAGAATCGGCAATGGCATCCTTCGATCAACGGAATCGCCCGTTGCAAATCGAAACTCCTCTTGGCCCCAACGCGGTCCTCGTACAAGCCCTTCAAGGAACCGAGGCCATCTCGCAACTGTACGAGTTTCGTCTGCAATGGATCGCCCCCAATTCCTTGCCACCGATCGACTTTCAGAAACTGCTCGGGCAAGCGGTGCGAGTGACTGCCCGAACCGCGGGCACTTCGCCCCGTTACTTCCACGGCATCGTCATGCAACTGAGCCAAGGCGATCGCGACCCGGAAATCACGCACTGGCAGGCTATCATTCGTCCCCGATGGTGGATTCACACCTTACGCCACAATAGCCGAATCTTTCAACAGATGACAGTCATCGATATTCTGCAAGAACTGCTTACCGATGTCGGTAAAGTCGAATATCAGATCACGGGAACCTACCCCAAACGAGACTTCACTTGCCAGTACCAAGAAACCGACTTCGCTTTTGCCAGCCGACTGTTGGAAGAAGAGGGCATCTTCTATTGGTTCCGTCATACCGATACCGAGGCCGTCTTGGTCATCTCGGATAGCCTGAGTACGACACCGGCAGTAGAGTCGCCCCGCGTGCTACGCTATGACCAAGAGAAAAAAGGCGGAAACGAGCCACGCGTGTGGAATTGGCGGAAAACCCAACAAGTCGTAGCGACCCAATTCACCTTGTGGGACAGTTGTTTCGAGCGGTTCGGCCAAAACTTCGAGTCGGTCGCTCGGGTATCCAACAAAACGACGGCAGGGACAGTGACGCATCAACCGAAAGTAGATGCCATCGGTGAAGTGTTGGATTACCAGCACGACGGCGACTATGCGAAACGCTTTGACGGTGTCTCGCCTAATGGTGCGGATCAGTCCGTGCAATTGCAACAGATTGCCAACGATGGCGAACGCGTGGCCGGGCTGCGTGCCGAAGAGTCGGCGGTACGTTCGCTACGGATCACGGCGGAAAGCAACTGTCCCAACCTGATGCCGGGCTGTTCGTTCGAATTGGTTGGTCATTTCGATGCGGACGGCAAATATCTCATTCGTCGCGTCGAACACGACCTGCAAATGGGGGGCACCTTCACCGCCAACGTCGGTCCCCGGGACATCGTGTGGACCAATCGCTTAGAACTCGGCCCCGTGGACTTGGTGCCTCGTCCCGCACGCGTGACTCCTCGGCCAAAAGTGGGAGGATGTCTGACCGCGACCGTAGTCGGTCCCCGTGGCGAAGAGATTTTCGTCGATAAGTACGGTCGCGTGAAGGTGCAGTTCCACTGGGACCGGCTCGGCAAGCACGATGCCAACAGTTCCTGTTGGATTCGTGTCGCCCAACTGTGGGCCGGCAAAACTTGGGGCGCGTTCTTTTGGCCACGCATCGGTATGGAAGTGGTCGTCGTCTTCGAGGATGGCGATATCGATCGACCGTTGATTGTCGGTTGTGTCTACAACTCGACCAACCTGCCCCCGACCGACTTACCCAAAGAAGCGACTGTCGGTGGAATCAAATCCTGCATTTTCAACGGGAATCCAGCGATCAACTTCAACGCCTTGTATTTTCATGATACCCCCGGCGTCGAGTACATCCAACTCCATTCGGAAACCAACGAGATCCAGAACGCGGAGGCAAACAAGTTCCACTACGTCCCCGGGCTGAGTTTCCGCATTGAAGGTTCTCTCTGACGCACGAAACCTAATTGGGTGAAAGGTATTCGATATGGCTCTATTCGATTTTGTGGACGTCGCCGGTCCTTATTTCGAGCAAATCGAAGAAAAGGTCAAAGGTTCCTTCGGCATCACCGTAGGGCCGGCGTTGTCGTCGTTTCTGACGGGAACCACGGGACATGTGTTGGGAGAGTATATCAACTTCGTTTTCGATCCTGAGTCTTTGCTCGACATGGTCCCCGGAGTGGGGCATTTTCTGCATTCCAATCCGACGTTGAAAGCGTTATTGCTAGGAATCGGCGGCCAACTGAGTTTCACTATTGGCGAAAATACCGCCGTGGTCTATGCAGGGGTGGATACGACGTGCAAACGAATCTTGGGCAAATCGATTGAAGCATCTACTCCTTACCCCAGTCTGTCCGAATTTTCGTTCACCATCAAACCGCCGAGTCTGAGTCTGTCGGGCGGGAACGCCGCGGCCATTCGCAAAGGTTTAGATGATGCTACACTGACCGTGACGGCCATCCTCTCCACCTTACTGATTCTCTGCACTTTAGGGGCGGAATTGTATGCCTATGTGCAATACAAATCCTCCTTCTCTGAGAATCCCCCCAATGAACAACCGCGGATGGTCGGAGTGTTAAAATCGTTCAGTTTGTTGTTGGGGAATCGTTTGATGGCTTTGTGCGTCGAACTCGAAAAGGTGTGCCAACATGCGAAAGATGCGGTGACGAAATTCGAAACGGCCGAGAAACTCGGCAAAACCGCATTGGTCTTCTATTCCAAAGATCTAATCAGCTACCCCACGTTGCTGGCCCGTCTGCAAGAGGCAGCCGACGATACCCAAGAAGCAACTCAGGAACTGGCCGCTTGTGTGGCCACCATGCGTAATGCGATCATCGGCTTGGTTGGATTAGCTGCTGTAGCCGCAGGAATCCTTACTGCTGGTCTGACCGCTCCTGAATCTTCAAACCATGAAGACAGTCAGACAGAGAGTAAAGACAATCAGGCGAAGAATAACAACGGACGAAAAGATGATCTGGCAGAGAGTAAGACAGATCACCAAGACGATGCTGTGGCGAAGGAATAAGACCGTCGTGTAGCAGTAGCAACAAGGACCGTCCTGCGGGGCGACGGGCGATGGTAAAGAAGACGGACTGTCCTGAGGAGTATAAAAACGGTCTTGCGGAGGATAAAAACGCTCCTGCGGAGAACTTGGCTCCTCATTCACACGATGGATTCTTGGGTTGGCTTGGCTTGTTCGGCTGGCCTAGTACTGCAACCCGGTGGCTTACTTGAGCGAGGATTCCTATGGCAGAGTCTTTCAATCATCTGGACAATGAGCAAGTCACGTTGGTGGAAAAGTCATGGACGTTACTTTCCGATGAAAGCGTCAAACTGCTGGCCAGTGGTGACCGACTACAAATCGCGGGACTAGGGAAAAACACATCCGTTTTCATTGATAGTAATTTGACCACAAGCATCACCGTAGGGGAAGCCTATGTGACCGTAGCGACCGATCCGCTCACGAACATCGGGGGTATCTCCCTCACCGCGGGGCCAGAAGGAAATATCTCCATGTGGGCCGGTGTCAGCGGCATGGGCACTTACGTTTACCTCGGCCCCGAGTGGGCCAAGATCCAAGTAGGGCCGAATGATATCGGCGCGCAGATCGCCATGACTCCTGAGACGATCCTACTTTCGGTAGGTCCTTCGGTGGGCGGAGCGAGTGTGCGTATCCAAGCGGAAAAAATCACGATTCAAGTCGGCGAAACTTCGTATGAAATTTCCCCCATGTCCATCGCCGAGACACTCGCGGTGGTCACCCGCAAATTGACCGCCGAGGGACATAGCCTCGATGCTGCAGAAACAAATCTCACTATCGGCGTACAGGGTTACTCTGGCCAATTCCCGACGCATTCCAGTCGAACCGAGGCGACGCGAACACGCTCGCAACTGTTGCTAGAAGATTCCAGCGAGGCCGTCAGTAAAACCTCGAATGCTATCCAGCAAATCGATTGAATTGCCGTCGAGCAACTGGCTTGAAGTGCCGTTATTGGCTTGAAGTGCCGTTGAGCAATTGGCTTGAAGTGCCGTTGAGCAACTGGATGGAGTCGAAGTTCTTCGAGGAGATGGCTACCATGCCCGAGCCGGTACGCATCGCGGAGGTACTCGCCCAGGTTGGCCAATTCATCACGCAACTGGGCACGCTGAAACAGAAACTACCGCTTGAAAAAGATCGAGAAGCCCTCCATGCCATCGAGCAAGCACTAATCCAGGCGAAAACCATCGCCGATCGCGTGGCCGTCGAATACGTTCAGGCCATGGATGTCACCTTTACCGACCTGCAAACCAATCTCGATCGGCTCACGGCGAAATTGCAACAACGCCAGCAGCAGTTTGCGAATCTGGCTCGCGAGCCGATGCCCTCCCTCGATCATCTTTCCGCTCCGCCTTCGCCGACCGAACTGCCGTTGCCACCGGTCGATTTGAATTTGGGCCAAACTCTGCGTAAGGATCTGCTCGAACATCTGTTCGGCAAAGAGACACCGCCTACAACCAAACCTCGCGAAGGCAAGGACATTTGGCAGGATTGGAAGTAATCGTTCTCCCGTTCGGCCAGAGGACGATCGGCGTAGGCCACCTCGGTTCCCGGCGAGAAATTTCTACGGAGGAAAAGTTCTTATGCCAACCATCGCATCTCCCCCGGCATCTTCGTTGGCTGCGGATATGACGCGATCCGATGCCGATCTTCTTCGCAACGCCGCCGAAGTTTGTCGCTTGTGGGAATTGACCCCCTCGGCCAAGACGCTATTGCAGCCGACCTGGAGCGTTCGGCAATTCTACGAGCAACTCGTGGCGCTGGATCACTTGGCAGATGCTCGGCGTTTGTTGGCCCATGCCTTGCCGGCACGGCGTGCCATTTGGTGGGCCTCGTTGTGCCTGCATCACAGCTGGCTGCACAAGCCGTTTGCGACTCCCGAGGAAGATCAAGCGTTTGCCGCGGTGCTCGATTGGTTCCGTCAACCCGGGGAAGCGACTCGGCGAGCGGCCGAGCAGGCCGGGTGGTCCGCTCAACCGAGTACCGCTGCCGCTATCTTAGCCATCAGTGTTTTTCTCAGTGGGGGAAGCATTTCTCGGCCGGGGCTTCCGCCAGTGTATCCGAAATCGCATCTCAGTGGTCGGCTTGCCGGGGTAGTGATCTATCTGGCCTCGGTACGGTTCGATCCGGCCCGGTACAAGCAATATTTGCGGCAGTATCTCAGCATCGGCGAGCAGGTCGCTTGGGGCGACAATTTTCCGCCGGAGGTCCCGCCATGTGCCGAGGCCATCGCGCAGCCCATGCTGTCCCCTGTAGCCAAGCCCCTCTCGGCGTCGGCACCAACGTTAGATCCGCGGTTGGCGTTGTTGCTGCAACATTTCCTCCAAGCAGATACGATGTCGTTGTCTCAGTTCTTCCGCATGCCGTCGCCTGCTGCCGGAGAAACCCCATGAGCGAAAAGACTTCTCCCCCCGGCATGCGCAAAGCAGCGGAGGTCGTTGCCATGTGCGATCTTAGCGCCGAAGCGTTGGCTTTGCTACAGCCGAATCAACCGATTGAAGCATACTTCGACTTGCTATTGAACCGGGGGTTGCTCGTCGATGGCATCAAGTTGATGGCCCACTTGCTGAATGTCAAGCAGTGCCTATGGTGGGGCTGTCTGGCAATCTGGGAGTATTATCGCACCCGGCCCGATGCCAACGCTGATGCAGTGTTGAAAGCGACCATCGCTTGGCTGCGGGAGCCGACCGAGGAACATCGCCGGGCCGCAGGAACCGCAGCACAAAAGGCCACGTCGGCTCCCCCGGCGCGACTGCTGGGCACAGCCGTCTTCTTGGCCGAAGGTAGCATCTCCCACCCCGGATTGCCCGAGGTTCCTACCAAGCCGCATCTGACGCCCAAGACGGTGGTCAACGCGGTTTTAGTCGCGACCCGCTTGGCCGGGGCATCGCAAATGCCGCATCGGCAACGTGATGCCCTCGGTATTGCCATCGACATTTACCGCGGCAAAAATACTTGGCAAACCCCAAAAGCCTGACGGTTGTTGGGCACACGGAAGCGTCCGACGCAATGGTTTCGCCAAGCATTCGCATTGCTCATGGCTTGGCCTCGGCTCGATCCGTCGTCGATTGTTTGCGGGTGTATCGTAGCAGGCGATGATACGTTTGCAGTTCGCCACGCACTTGCAGCGGCACTTGGCCTAGCACTTCCGGCGGGTTGTACTCGTCGCCGAAGTTGGGATTCCACGGACTTTCGGTCAGCAAGATCAATTCTTTCTCGACATCGAACCGTTTCGGTTCTTGGGTGAAATGGCTTGGCCGAGTCGCGCCGGGAATCTGATGCGCGTTGATGCCTTGAAACCGTAGTTGCGCCGTTTCTTGGTAGGAGGTGGTCAGCACGGGGGTTTCGGGGCTGGCTTGGCGTACCTTCTGGCTAATCTCGCCCCAGTGAGCGAACTTTTCTTTCTGCCGGGTCAGGATGTCGGCTCGCGCGGGAAGCCAATCGATTGGCGAAGACAGATGCACGGCCAACAGCAGCGAGGCCGCCGCGGGGATGGCAAATCCCCCCAGCAGCAGGCGTCGGCGCAATTTTTCCCGCAATTCCGTTAGCCAAACTGCGGCCAAAGGCCAAACGGCGAGGTAGCTAACCAACGGCCAATTGGCTTCCAACTTGGCCTGAGTCGCTTTGTACAGGAAGAACGCAAAAGGCCAAACAAACAGACACCAACAAACACGTAACCGAGAATCTTCCCACAACTGCCGACGCCGCATCCATGCCCAAGGCAGCACCAAGAACGGCACCAAACCGATCAAGGCGATTTGGCCCCCCACAAAGCCGGGAAAATGCCGGATGGTGGTTTCTTTGGCAGCCATCGCATGGTTCCATTGGAAGCGCAGCGGGGCGAAATCGTGCTGCACGTTGTACAGCAGGATCGGCAAAGAGACGACGAACGCCGTCAGCAGATGCAGTGCGTAGCCGACTTGCCAACATGCTTGCCTCGAGGGCGTAGCGATCGCAAGCGAGCGCCGCCGCAGCAAGAACGACAACAAACCCGCGGGCACAGCTAAGCCCATGGTGTATTTGCCCAAGATGCCGCCCCCCAGAGCGATGCCCCCTAAAAGCCAGAAGCCCCTGCCGACATGCGTCCGTTCCCCCCGTGCCACGGCGTCGAGCCGACGATGCACCGCGATCAACCACGTCAAATAAACTATCCAGGCCAGCAGCAACGGGGTATCCGGCGTGATCAGAATGGTGCCGAACACAAAAGCGGGAGTCAATGCGACGGGGAGCAAAACGCCCAACGGTTGTGTCCATCGTCCCAGCAGTAACACGATGGCAAAAGTACTGAGGCACGCCGGCAGACGAATGGCGAATACATTATCTCCGAACAAAGCGGTGGAAGCGCGAATTAGATAGGCCGTCATAGGGGGATGGTCGTAGTAGCTCAGTTGCAATCGTTCCGACCAGCACCAGTAGTAGAGTTCGTCATCGGCAGGTGGTAGACAAGCGGCCAAAGCGAGATGGCCCAACAACGACAGCACAGCCAATCCCCAAAACCACCGCGGCAGCATGGTTTGCGTCCTTTCGCACTCTGAATGCTGCTCTCCCACGGAGCATGGCACCAAGGAGCCTTTTGGCCAACCGAACGATTCTCGTCAAGACGAGCTAGAGCTTTTCGGTTTGGGGAAAGATGCCAGCGCTCTTGCGAACAGCGGGCGTTTGCATGTGTTTCCAAGCGGCAAGCGTCAGCCCGCCGTGTCCGGCACGCCGTGCGGGGGAACCAATCTCTCGGGGGATTCGCTTTTGCCGAGCCGGGGCGATAGAATGATGCTATGAACGAGCGTGCCTGGTTTCTTCGAGCGATTCATCAGTCGCCCACCGAGGACGCGCCGCGGATGGTCTTTGCCGATTGGCTTGATGAACAAGACGATCCGAGCGACCGCGATCGGGCGGAATTTGTGCGTTTGCAGTGCGCCTTAGCCCGACTGCCGATCGAGCAAGGCGGACGCACCCCCCTGCATGCCCGCCAATTCCAACTGCTGCATGCCCATTGGCAAGAGTGGTTCGCCCCCATTTTGAATTATCGCTTTACCGAACAGACCAACAGTTGGTTGAGCTTCCGCGGGTCGGCGGACGAACAAGAATTTCGCCGAAGGCAATGGAAATGGAGTATCGATCCGTATGCCGAGCATGCCGTGGATATTCGCTTGACCTCCGATGTCGATCTCGACTTGGGCGGAATCCGGTGGTTTCGCTGCGAACGCGGATTCGGTTCGATGGTCGAAGTGCTGTTCGGTCAGTACTTTCCGAACTGGGTCGATGCCGCGTTGGCAGCCGAACCTATCTACGAAATGCGATTCTCGATTTTACCCCGACGATTGGCCGACGGCATGCATCAACTGGCGCGTTGGCAAGGATTAGCACAAATTCGCAGTCTCGACCTCAGCGGCTTGGGCATTACCGAACGCGAACTAAGGCCGTTGTTGCATTCGCCGCTGCTTGCCGAATTGCAGGAACTGCAACTCAGTGGCAATCGCCTGGGCGATGCCGGCGTCATTGCTTTGGCCGAATGTCCTTGGTTGCGGAACTTGCAAACACTGAAGATTCGCCTGAACGCGATCTATGAAGAGGGAGGCCGAGCTTTGGCACGCTCGCCTTACCTCGACAAACTCAAGCGTCTGGAGGTGTCGGCCAATTCGATGGCCTATGGCACGGCGTATCGCTTGCTACGCGAACGCTTCGGTGAAGCGGTGCAGTAACGCTCGAACTTGGTTCGGCCCCCGCGTTGGCCATTCGCTGCTTGGCAAAACGCCTGGGGGGACGTGCAGTAACCACTCACGCTCGGCTCGGCCCCACGTCGCACCAGGAAATTGGGGGGCATCCTTGGAGCCAACTCGGGCAGGTGGGGGGCAGAGAGCGGTTAGGCTCAGCCCAAGCGACGCAGCAACGCTTCAGCCGCTTGTTGGGCGCGTTGGCGTAGCCGATCATCGGCGGGAAGCTGCGGTTGAATTTCGATCCATTGCACTAGCGCTTCGAGCAGTTGTACACTGGCCGACCACATCACTGCGGGGTCTGCTACGGCCAGCGTCGGAGGGTAAGGCGTAAACGGCGGTGGAGCAGGGACTTCGGTCACGGGGGCAGTTGCAGGTGCGGCGAACGTTACGGCGGTTGCTGGCACTTCCTCGGCGATCAGTTCGCGGACGCTGTCGAGGAAGGCTTGCTGTCCCATGGCTTGGAAGCTGATTTCGTCGCTGTCGCCTTCAAAAATGCCGGTGAAGAGCGATTTTTTCGCTTCCAGGGTCTTTAGCACCCGTTCTTCGATCGATCCCCGCGTCACCAGATGAACGGCACGCACGGGCCGATCTTGGCCCATGCGATGCACGCGGGCGATGCGTTGCTCCAAGACCGCCGGGTTCCAAGGCACCTCCAAGTTGATGACCGTGTCGGCCGATTGCAGGTTTAGGCCGGTGCCCCCGGCATCGGTACTCAGGAAAATATGGCATGCTGCTTCGTTTTTGAAGCGATCCAACGCCGCGCGCCGTTCGGGACCAGGCATACCCCCGTGCAGGATCGCGTAACCGATCCCCAGACGATCCAACACTTCGGCGGCCTTCAGAATCATCGTTTCCCACTGGCTGAAGACCACCGCTTTATGGCCGCCCGCAGCTACCAATTCGCGAGCCAGTTCGGCGAATTCGTCGAGTTTCGGCGAAACGTTGGTTTGTTTGTCGTACAGAAATGTGCTGTCGCAGATCAGCCGTAAATTGACCAGGCAACTGAGGATGCGTTTGCGATCCAGATCGGTTTTGAAACTTTTCTGGAGCAGACGTGCCAAGGTGATCCGTTGTTCTTCGTAGGGAAGGCGTTGTTCCTCGGCGAAGCGGACGTAGCGAACGGTGTCGGTACGGGGGGGTAGTTGTTTGAGTACTTCGGCGCGGGTACGTCGCAGAAAGATGGGGGCCAAGCGCTCGCGGATTTTTTCCAAATTGCGATAGCCCACGAGGTTGCCCTGCTCGTCGAGGATGCGGTGTTCGTGCAGAAACTGAAAGGCCGGCCCCAAACGGCGATCGTCCACAAATTGCACGATGCTGTACAACTCTTCCAGACGATTTTCGATGGGCGTGCCGGTTAACACGATCGCATAACGCGAACGCAGCTTTTTGACCGCCCGGGAAGTTTTCGATTCCCAATTCTTGATCCGTTGGGCTTCGTCCAAGACAATCACATCCGGCTGCCAGGCACGCATGGCTTCCAGATCGCGGACGACTTGTTCGTAGTTGACCAACCGATAGAAGGTCGCTTGCTCGTATTGGCGTGCCCGCATTTTGGAACCGCCTTCAATGACCTGCACCGGTCGCGTGGTGAACTTGCGAATTTCGCTTTCCCACTGATACTTCACCGACGCCGGCGCGATCACCAACACCCGAGCGATCCCCAGATACTGGGCCATCAGTTCGACCGCGGCCATCGTTTGCACGGTTTTGCCCAGTCCCATGTCGTCGCCCAGGATGCAACGACCGCGGCAGGCCAAGAAAATCGCGCCCCGCATCTGGTATTCGTACAACGGCACCAACAATGGCCTTGGCATCGGCTTGCCAGCATCCAACTCCGCGAGTAATTGCTGTTCGCGTTCGGCCATCTCGCGGCGGATGATTTCGCGGTCGATAAACTCGTAGGCATCTTTCGGAACGAATACCTCTTCGGGCGTTTGATCGACCGCTTCGACCAATTCGCGGTAGGACGCCTCGGGACGCCAGAAGCCTTTGTCGTCGAAAAACTTGGCTGCGACTGCTTTCAGTTTGTCGGAGCACCGCGGCGGTAAATGCAGGGTCAGCCGCAGTTGTTCGCTGGTGTAGTCGAGGAGAATTTCCGGGCGGGTGATGCTCGCTTTGCGTTGCCGAACGTGAGGCGGTAGATGGGCCGCGACGCTGTCTAGGACCGCTTCGATGTGTTTGCAGGTGCCCAGGGTGTTGGTCGCGAAATCGGGGCACGAACAACGGTTGTCGCCAACCTCAAAGCCACGAATCAAGACGTCGTAGACTCCACCGGATTCGGGATTGCTGACGCGATATTCGCCGAAGACGCGATTCTTGCCCAATTTTTCGATCTGAAACTTTCCCGATTTCGCCCGTTGACGACGAATGTCGATCTGTTCTTCTCGCAACACGGCGAATGCCCTCAGCGAAACTCTGCTACGCCTGTCTCAATGCCGACATGCTCGTTGAAGCCTATTGTAGCGAAACGAACGAAATT
>CALEEC010000394.1 GCA_937949245.1 uncultured Gemmataceae bacterium
GCTGGCTCAACCGTTACCGCCGGCTGGCGAAAGACTACGAGCGGACGACGGCGAGCAGCACCGCGTTCGTGTATGTCTCGATGATCCATGTGATGGTCCGCCGCCTTACACGTTAATCTTGCTTTTTGGACAGGCTCTCAGAGTCCGGCCAACGGCCAGGACCATAGTTTCGTAGTGCTGCAACAACGACAGTTGCTGCGTTTTCACCGCTTGAGCAGTGATCGCCGCGGTCACGTTCGGGTTGCCATCGCGATCTCCCCCGATCCAGGAACCGAAGCGCAGAAACGCCGGCACCGACCACGAATATTCCGGGTAAACCCGCAGCAAGGCTGACTCGAACTCGCGGTACACCCGCGGAATGACGTTCAGCATCGAGGTTCCCACCACCTCCGTGCCGTGCCGCACTTCTTGCAAGACGGTGGGCCGTTCGCTGCGAATCAGATCGGTCAGCCAAAGCGTTTCCACATGCTCGGCGATCATCCGCAATTCGGCATCGCGTTCGGCCGGCAGCAGGTTTTCGCGTTCGAGTCGGTCCAGATGCCCGGCGATGGCCATGAGTTTTTCCAGCACTGTGCGCCGCCGCGCTTCGCTGGGATGAGCCGTGAAGACGGCACAGATCATCGCTCGTTGCAGATGCTGATCGAGTACCTCGGCCGTCACTCCGCGTTGCTTCAGTTCGATCAGGGCCGCTTCGGGACACTCTTCGATCGGTTGATCCTTCATTTCCCGAATCCGCTGCCGGATGGTGCGTACCCGAGCTTGTTGCTCGGCCAAATTGACCAAGTCGAAGAATATCGTGAACGCTCGAATCAAGACCCGCAATTGCTCCAAGGAACAATCTTCCAGCTGATCGCGCAGTTGGCGTGCGCCCTCGACCGAAGGAGCGGCACGCAGTTGTTCCGCTTCGCGACGAATCGATTCCTCCAATTCGCATGCCTCAGGTCCCGCGAGACGACGTATCACCTCGCGCAGCATTTGCCCCAACAGTTGAATGTCCTGCTTCAAAAGATCCGGTTCGGTCCGATGAGATGGCATACCAGGTTCCACTGAGTCTGAAAAGCATTGCTATGCATCGAAAGATTATCCGCTTAGATTGGCTCTGGCCAGCAGGGCTTCGCGGATGGGCTTCGACCGGCACGCAAGGTTTCGCGGAACGATTGGCCTTGACCGGCAGAGCATGGTGATTGGCTTCGGCTAGCGAGGCTTCGTATGACAGTCAGCAAGCCCCAGGGGACGGATAAGACAGAAATGGTCCCAAACTCGGAGTCCTGTGAGAAAAGGGGAGTGTGGATGTTAGCGGGCAAAACGGCGTTGATCACCGGCAGTAGTCGCGGCATCGGTTTGGGCGTGGCGCGGGCATTCGCTTTAGCCGGCGCGAAAGTGGTCTGCACTTCGGAAATCGAACTGGAGCGTTTGCCGGAGGTGCAAACGCTATTGCAACAGCATTCCCAGACGCATTACATCCGTGCGGATCTGACGCAAGACGGCGAAGCAGAACGACTCGTCCGCGAAGCGTGGCAGTGGCTAGGTACGATCGATGTACTGGTCAACAATCTGGGGACTTACCGCGAGCCGCCGTTTCTCGAACTGCGGCGCGAACATTTCGAGTGGCTGTTTCGTCTGAATGTCTGGTCGGGGATCGAAGTGACGCAACACGTCGTGCGTCGAGCGGTAGCGGTCAATCGTGGCGGACGCATTCTTTTTTCGACTTCGTTAAATGCGACTCGTTCGGAACCGGCCCACACCCTCTACGATGCCAGCAAAGGCGCGATCAACGCCCTGACGCGGCAATTGGCCATCGAGTTAGCCCCGCTGGGCTTCACCACGGCGGCCGTCGCTCCGGGATTGGTCGAAACGCCTCTGACCGATTGGGGATTGCGTTCCGACCCGGCCGGGCGTAAGGCCATCGAACAGCAAATCCCGTTGCGCAAGATTGCCGTGGTCGAAGACGACATTGCCGGTTGGTATGTGTTTCTCGCTTCGGATGCGGCCCGTTATGCCACGGGGACGATCATTGCCGTCGATGGCGGCTTGGATGCCCAGCAGATGCCCAGTCGGCCCATTACCGAGAACGAACGCAGTGGTCTGCCGGTGGATCGGCCCCATGCCTGACAGCGATCCATCGTCCCTTCTCCGATTCCCGATCCCGGCAGTGCCCACGGCAACGTAACAGTGCCTAGGGCAACGAAGCGGCAACGACAGGAACCGTGGATCGGGCTACGGCATCCCGAGGTCGGCACGCGATCAATCGACCACCCCGATCTTGGCTTCGCGGATCGTGTACAGGAAATCCTCGGGTTCCCGCCGGTTGAGACGCAGTACTCCTTCGATCTGCACCAAGCCACGGCGTAGTTCGACCGAATGCCCTGAAGGAAGTTCGACCAGTACGATGCCCGTAGGGTCCGGCGTCTCGCAGAACCAACAGCCGATCGGATACTCAATCAGCAGAAATCGGCTCAGTTCGAGGGTTTCATCGATCGGCTGCATGAATCCGGTGATTTGGATGCGTTTGCCGTCGAGTTGCTCGACATGTTCGGGGAACTTCGGCCGAAAAGCCGGATCGAGGGTGGTTTCCGTCAGCAATAACCAGGGGAGCGGATTGCTCTGATCGGCTCGGATGGGGGGTAGTTGCCGGACATCGAACTTGCGGACCAAGGGGCGAGGCGACTTGGCAGCGATACCGCGATGGCTGTCGTGTTGTTGCCGGTGAGCATCGCTGGGGGTGGTGGTTCGCCCCAGAGCCTCGGCGGCCTGCCGCAATTGCGTGCGTCGCTGTCGTAGGATGGGGCCGGTCATCCCCCATTCGCTGACACAACCTTCGAGCAAATTGGCCGCCGTGCGAACATCGCCCAGGGCGTTGGCCAGTTCAGCGATTTGCCAAACGAGTCGGCCATCGGCGGGCAACCAAAGGGCCAATTGTTGCAGGACGGCCAGGGCGTTGGCCGGAAGTTTGTCGCGTTCGCTGGCCGGTATGGAACCGAGGAGCGAACGTCCGTGGGCATCGAAGTAACGCACGCCCCAGAAATCGTCGATCGCTTCGCGAGGGCGGGATTCCCGGGCACGCAGACGTACCAAGTGCGCCT
>CALEEC010000395.1 GCA_937949245.1 uncultured Gemmataceae bacterium
GAACCTTAGTCTTGGCCGCCTTCAGTTCGCATTCGGCGTGCAAATTCCCGATCTTGAAGTTGTATCAAGAAAAGAAATGGCTGCCGGAAAAAGATTACACCGTGATCTACTCGGGAAGCCAACGCCGTTCGATCAAAGACGTTGTGGAAGGGCAAGCACCAGCGGTGGCCGTGGCCAACGACCTAGTGAAACGCATGGCCGAACGCGACAAACTCGACCTGACCAAGGTACGGAGCATCTACAAATCGGAAACGCTTCCGCCAGCAGTCTGGGGCGTCTCGCATGCGATGCCCAAACCAATTCGTGAAGCGATTCTCCAAGCGTTTCTCGACTATTCGTTCCCGCCGGAAATGAAGAAAGCCTATGCCACTGCGAATCAGACCAAGTTCGTCAAGATCGACTACAAGAACGATCCGCTGTGGAAGTTCGTGCGGGATTGCGACCAAGCGTTAAATGCATTGTGCCAGAAGAAGTAGCTTCATGAGCCGTCCAGCACCCGTTGGCAAACCTCGGCCAAAGTGTGCCAAGCGGCTTGCAACGCAAAATCGGCATTGCCCCAGATGAGGCAGCGAAGCGTATCGCCTTCTCGGCGTAGCGTTACCATGCCGGCAGCAAAACCGACCCGCAGTTCGCGCCATTCCTCGGGCGGCTCTTCGTCAGGAAGTGCCGGCAGACCATCGATCATGCGGAGGGCCGACTCGATCCCTCGATCGGCCAACGCATTGCGTAGGGCCGACCAACTCGGCACTTTTCTTTTCGGTAGTTGGATGGTATGCTCTAGGCTCATAGCGGCTTCTCGCAATCGTCGGCGATCGTATTGATTTTCTTCATCGCATCCCCGCATTGCTACCGACACAGCGGGCTAACGCCCGCCGTTCGGTGAGAATGGCACCTATCTTCCCGTGAGCGGGGGGCGTCAGCTCCCTGAGGCTGTCCAAATATCCCACCGCGGGCTTACGCCCGCTGCTTCGCTCGGGAACCACGGGGGGGAAGCGATCACTCCGCTTCCAGGCAGTGCACCAGTTTCTGGATATAGTACAGGTCTGCTCGGCACCAGGGCAGGTCGAGGTAGGATTGCAACCGCTCGGCTGACTCGCGCAGAATCAGCGCCTTGGCCGCGAAGATCTCGGCGGCCATACTGGGCAGCGAAAACGGCGTTTCGCCCCGATTCGCCAACTCCACATTCCAAGCCAACCACCACGTCGGTCGATGATGGTCGATCAGCCGGTTCATTAGTTGCCGAGAAATGTCTCCCGCGTATTGGGCCAACATCTGGGCCACCTCGGGCGTCAGATTGCGCCAACGCGCGACTACCTGCCGTTTGACCGGCACATCGCTGAACACTCCTCCGTAAGGATGAGCGATTTCGTACTGCAGACGCTCCCGCAACGCACGGCGTGTGGCCGCTACGCCGCGTTTCACCGCTTTTTCGTCCTTCAGTTGCCGGGCGATGCGACAATAAGCGATCAAGCCGGCAACGTGGCCGTTGCGGCAATCCTCTTCGAGCGCATTCGGTGCTTGATCGACCAAACCTTGGATGTGGTCCCAGTGCCGCCGTAGGTGCGTCGCATCGCCCGTCACTTCGGCCCAACTCCACAAGGGATACAACCGAGCCAACGGGGTACGGTGAATGTCGTCGTGGATCGGCCAGAGTTTTTTCGGCGGGACATCGTACAACGAACGAACCCGTCCTTGCCCCGCAGGCAACTTGGGTCGGCCGGTCGGGCTATCGAGCGGTTGGCCTGGTTTCGACCACTCGGCCACATAGTGACGCACCCGTTGTTGCAATTCCTCGGGGAGATGCGGATACGCCCGAGCCAAGGTGTACAACACCTCGGTAGGTTCCGCAAAGAATCGATACGACTCGAACGGATGCTTCCCTCCTGGGAAGACCAACGGTTGCCAGTCTTCGGCGATCAGTTCGCGAACCGCCTCGGCCAGACGTTGCCGTAATGCGGGGGACGACTTGGCTCCTTCGGGAACCTTGCGTTTCGGCAGTGTCCAAATAACGCGGTCGAGGTCGGCGTCGGAGATTTTAGCGACGGCCGCCGCCGCGGGGGCACGCAACGGATGGGCTCGCGTCCCGGGCGGAGGCGTGATGCCGGCAAAAAATTCCTGAATTCGCGGCGATTGCAGGATGTCCCAGTCCCACGGACGCTCCCGCAACTTATCGACCTCCGCGGCGGTCGGTGCCTCCAACTTCGGTTCCGGCAGCGTCGGAGGATTTTTGCCCTTGCGGAGCATGCGATAAGCGATCACGGCACAGCCGGAATTCATCTCGTGGCTGGGCACATAATAGAAGCTATCGCCGGCAACCGCGATCGGTACGTCGATGGCCGATCCGCCCCCGTATACTGCGGTGCCGCGCATCAGCCATTCTTTCCCCACCGGCAGCGGTTGACCGCGGAGCAAGCGGGTCCAGATCGCGACCGCTTCTGTCTTCTGCGGTTCGTGGATGTTCGTAGCGAAGGGGGCTTCGTAGCCCTTGAGCGTGTCGAGGTCCAGAGCGTTGACATTGTCTTGATGCGTGTTGATCAACACCCGGCCGGCCACGGTCAATTGCGACTGTTCGTCGTGAATCAACAGCAAACTGTCGTGCCAACCGTAGGTCCGCGATTGATCCATGATCGGCTGAATGTGGCCGGTTCGAGTGTCGAGGTAGCCGACGTTCAAAAACGGCGAATAGTGCTCGTATCGGCTACGCAACAAAGCCTGATACTTCACGACGACTTTGCCATCCGGGGTAATCACGGCCGGGGCCGCGGTGCCGTTCATGCTCTCGGCGTAGACGATCGGCGCGACAAACCGCTGGCGACCATCAGCCGGATCGAGCACGAAGAAAGTCTGGAAACTCGGCTCTTCGGTCAGACGTTTGCGCAGGTAGTTCAACTGTCGCGGATAGGTGTCGGGGTGGGCCAACTGCTTGAAGTTTTGTTCGCGAAGTTGGGCGTTCTTCTCTTTGGTGTGACGCCAACTAGCGATGTCGCCGAAGATCTCCTTCACCATATCGTCCAGAACGGAAGCGATGAAATCCTGGGAAAGCACCGGCGCGACGGTGACCAAGACCGCGCCATCCGGGGCAATCACGGGATGATAGCCGCGAAACGTCGCGCCGGGCAGTTTGCTGCTTTGCCAAAGGATTTTGCCGGTATCAAACTGGACCGCACGAACACGCATGTCTTCGCTAGCGACGTAGACACTCCGCCGGGAAGCATCGAAAGCGGGGCTGGCCAGAATGGCCGCACCGGTCGGCGTCTGCCAACGCACCCGGCCCGACGTGGCTTCGATGGCGTAAAGCCGGCCATCGCGACTGCCGATGAAAACTACATCCTCCGCGACCAACGGAGCATTCCAGATGGCCGCCCCCGTGGTGACTGTCCAAAGCAATTTTCCTTGGGTCGTGTCCACGGCATAGATTTTCCCATCGGCGGCCCCAAAAAACACTTTCCCACTACGGACGGCACACGAAGCCAGGATCGCTCCATTGGCTCGGAAGACCCAGCGATCTTTGCCGGTGGTGTCGTCGATGGCATGTAGGGTGCCGCGGAGCGTGCCGATGTACACCGTCCCCCCGGCAATGACCGGCTGCACCCCGGCCATGAGTCCCTCATCAGCGAACAGACGATACCACTTCCGCACGAACGGCGGACGAATTTCGCTGGGAGTCGCTCCCGTGCGTGCCGGATCACGAGCCAGCATCGGCCAATCCGACGCCGCGATTTTGTCTTCTTGGACGGCCCCCATGCTCCCCAGGGGAAGCACGAAAATGGCCGTGGTCAGCAGTGCCCATTGTGATGCGCTACGCATGGCTTTCGCCTCTGGCCTAAAGGGCCGGCAAAAAATCGCTTCCTCGCTAACGCTTTGACGTGATTCCTTCTGGCGGCTGCTGTCCCCCATCCGGTGTACACTCAGCCAAACACCAGAGTAATGCTTCTCCGCGATGGCATCAACTTGCTAAGATGACAGCACTGCCGATTTCCTACCCCCCAATCTCAGGGAAGGAAGATTCCCGCCGCTCGGCTTGGAAGCAAGGCGGAGCCAAACCCTGGATTGCCGCCCGCCCTGGCACGATACTTGGGGGAAAACCTTTACGCGGCTAGCCTAACCCTAGGCCACGGAGTGAACCTCCATGAGGTCGGCCTGACTCCATGCCACAGAGAGAACTTTCATGAGTTGGATGAATCTCGTCTTCATCGCTTTTGCCTTGGCTCACGGCGTTCTCATGTATTGGGGACTGAAGGTCTGTCGGTCGAATCGAACGATCGGTGCGGTGCTGATGGTGTTCATTCTTCCGGGGTTGATTTACGACAACCTGATCATCGCCGTTGGGCACCAGATGGGGGAAGGTACGCTCTTGTATCAATGGAACGTACCGCGTTTCATTCTGCATGCGGCCCTGAGTCCGTTGTTGTTCGTGCTGGTGCTGGAGTTCGTCGCTCGTTCAGGGGGGAAACCACGGTCGCGCAAGATCGTCTGGGGGGCTCTCGCTGTGGGGAGTGGTTTTGCCATCTACCGAGGCATCGCTCATGCAAACCCCGATTTAGTTCTGGTGGAAGCGTATGGCACCCTCCGTTACACGGCCCGGCAAACCGATTTCAGCGAGATAGTGCCGTTGATGTTGGCTTTGGTAGGCTTTCTGGGAGTGGGGGCGCTGATTCTTTGGCGACAACGGTCGCCTTGGCTGTTGCTGGCCACGCTGAGCGTCTTTCTGCTCAATAGTCCGGTGCCTTCTTCGCTTCGCTTCGCAACGAGCAACTTGGCCGAAGTGATCTGGATGGCGGCCCTGATTCTCACCGAGCGGGGGCTGCCTGCTGGCCTACCTCCATTCGGAGAAACGCGTTGACATCGTTTCCCGAGCAGCGGGCGTCAGCCCGCCGTGTCCTCGCGTCCCATGGAAGGAAGGGGGAAGGCAACGTCGGATGCACCTACCCGGTTATGCCAGCATCTCCGTGACCACCTCGGCGTTGGGCACCAACGGCAATGGGCGGGCGCTACGATCGTGCAAGGTCGTTTCAGGATCGATGCCCAGCAGATGGTAGATGGTGGCCAAGATGTCCTTGGGCGAGATCGGTTTTTCCAAAACGCTGCTGGCGTGTTTGTCGGTCTTGCCGACAATGCGTCCACGAGCCACGCCCCCACCGGCGAAAATCGCGGAGTAGGCTTGCGACCAGTGATCGCGGCCTCCCCCTCGGGCGTTATTGATCCGTGGGGTTCGGCCGTGTTCGCTTAGTACGCACACCAGCGTTTCGTCGAGCAAACCGCGTTGGTCCAAGTCGGAAATCAACCCAGCGAAAGCCCGATCGAATCCCGGCATCAATTCTTGTTTCATCCGCGGGTAGTGGTTCCAATGGGTATCCCAGCCGGACCCTGCCAGGCCGTACTCGTCCCAAAAAACGGTGACGAACTTCGATCCCGCTTCGACCAACCGGCGAGCGGCTAGGCAGGCTTGCCCGAAGACCGTCATACCGTAACTGTCGCGGAGTTTGGGCGACTCTTGGGCAATGTCCAATGCTTGGCGAATCTGCTGGGAACCGATCAACGAGTAGGCCCGTTCGCGGTGCTTGTCGATGGCTGAGCCGAAGTGCGGATCGTTCCGCCGACGCACTTCGTCGAACTGGGCCAACAACGATTTTCGCGTCTGGAGCCGATCGATCGTAATCTCGGCCGGCAATTGCGTCGAATGGGCCAGACGGAAGGTGGCATCAGGACGGATACCCATGTACGGTTCTTTGACTTCCAGCGTCTGCCCAGCCAAGGTTTTGGTGAACGTGACGGTGCCTTCGCCGTCAAACTCGGTCCAGTGCGGATTGTAGGCTCCCCCCAGAAAAGCCGCATAGGGGCCGGCACGTTGCACTTCGCCGGTGCGTCGGCTACTGAACGGGAAAGGCAACGCGATGTTGTCCGGCACCGGTCGGCGTAGCCGGTTCGCATCGGTTTGTTCCGCCAGATAGCCGACCACGGAACCGATGAACGGCCAATGCCGGAGGTCATGCGGATTCAATTCCATGGCCACGTCGATGGCCGGCACGCCCGTCGTGGCATAAGCGACGCCGTGAATCGGGTATGGATGCGTCAACGAACGCACCACGGTCACTTTGTCCATAATCCGGGCGGAATGGGGCATCAGTTCGCAAACTTCCAGCCCAGGCAGACTCGAGCGTATCGGCTTCAGTTCGCCGCGGATCTCAACCGGGGCGTTCGGCTTCATATCCACGGTTTCCAATTGACTCGGCGAACCGTAGAGGAACAACAGAATGCACGACTTGGCCTTGCCGAAACTGGCCGTAAGCTGCCGACGCCGAACGTCGGGATCAGGAACCGAGGCGGCCTGCAGCCGATAGAAGTCAGCCAGTCCCAGGCCGACAAGCCCCAGACCGCCGGCCCAGAGCATATCGCGGCGCGTCACACCGTCACACATCCGTTTGGGGGAGCCGAGTACGCGTAACATGAGGAAAGCTCTCTTGTGGAGCGGTGGGATCAATCGATTTCTCGCTATCTTGCGCTCGGAACGGCAGTGATGCAAGCGCATTCCGCTAAATGAAAAAATTCCGCGAAAAATCTTCGCAGCCATAGCCAAGGCGAGCCGTTGGCGTAAGTCGACGGAGTTTCCGGAGCCTCCGACGACGGGCGGGTCGAAAAATCACCGGTCGACGTCCGTCGCTGGAGGTTCGCCGAGCAAGCGATTGTCCCCACGCCCTAGCCCAACGGCTTTCGAGCGATCAGCCCAGTTGCTTTTTGGCCGCGGCCGTGAGTTCGAGGAAATGCATTTCCGAATCTCGATTGTTCTGACTGCGGGCTTTGGCCAAGCCGCGTTCGGCGAATTCGAGGGCTTTGGCACCGTCTTTGCATCTGAGCATGGTTTCGGCCGCCGTCGCGTAGAAGCGCAGTTCGTAAGGGGAGCGGTCGAGGAGGTCGGCGAAGATGGAGGCTGCTTTGGCCGTATCTCCTTGCCGGGCATAATGTTGGCCGATCCGCAAGGCAAAGTCGTTGCGTCGTTTGCCGGCATTGGCTTCAGCGTCGGCCCGGGCACCGGCTTCCAACCACGCCAACACCGCTTCCGTGTCGTTGGCTTCTCGGGCCAATTCCACTAGGTGATTGTAGTAGGGGAAGCGATCCGGCTTGGCTTCGTGGATCGGTCGGGCTACCAGCGAACGGGCGAATGAACCTGCCAGTTCCCGGGCGTCGAGTTTCAATGCGGCGCGGAAGCCTTCTTCCAATTGTGCCTCTGTCAGTGTCTCGTGCGCTAAGCCGGCCAACTCCGCCACGCTGAGGACCGACAGATCGAGGCCGTTGGCCGACTCCGTTGCGGGACTGCTGCCAGAAACTGTTAGCCCCAATTGCCGACGCAGGCGGTCGAGGTCGTACAGTTTCGGCGGCTGGACCTCGCTTTCCGGGTCATAACCATACATGCTGATCACATCTTCTAGAAACGCCAAGACACCAACAAGGCGTTTGCGATACTTCGGATGCTGCACCGCGTCAATCGGCGTGACGCCATCCAGGCTTTTGAGCGGGCGATGAATCCAGGTGTTTTCAAAGAACTTGGCGATCTGCTCACGCAAGGCAGCGTCGGCTTGTTCTCGGGTGAACGTGCCATTTTTGGGAAAAAGAATCGCCTCTGCGAAGATGTCGCCGAACTGTAGGGTGCCGACTTCGTACTGCGGTTCGCTGACCCCGATGCCGACACGATCGCGAATTGCTTGGGCGGTCTTCTGGAGCGACGCTTCGTTGGGGTGCGACAAACGAATCACGTCTCCGGCAATCAGCAGATGGGCCGACAGTTGCATCATCGGCAAAGCCGTGACCAGAAGACCGGGCGCATCTTCAACAATCATCGCGTGGAGCGTTCCGGTCTGCGGATCGGCTTGAGGAGCAGCCAAGCGACCGGCTTTGGCCCAATCGTTGACCCATGCTTGGACGGCGGCAAAGTCGCGGATCATCATGATGGCGCGATAGTCGCGGTAATCGGAGCGTTCCTCGGCACCTCGACCGAATTGCAAGGCTTGGCTTAAACCGACCGCTTCATTGACGCGGTCTTGGTCGGTTTCCAGATCGATGTACTGTTCCAACGCATCGAGAGCCGCCGGGTTGTTGCCCAGCCAGGCTTCACACAGAGCAAGGTTGAACCAGGCTTCGGCATCGTGGGGATGCTCTTGGGTAAGCCTTGCAAACGCGGCACGTGCATCGCTGAGCCGAGCGTTGGGCAGATCCGGGATGGCTTTCTTCCACGCTTCAAGCTGTTCGGCCCGAGCGGGACGAAACGTGTAGCTCTTGCGTGCCGCCTTGGGAAAGCGATGAGGCGGTTTGTCGCCGAAGTATTCGTCGATGCGTTCGCGAATTTCGGGGAAATTCGGTGCGAAGAAAGCGGCGCGTTCCAGCGCTGCCCGAGCAGCTACTGTCCGCTTGAACAACAATTCCAAGCGAGCGATCCGTTCATGCAGATTGGCTTGAATGGTCTTGGCGTTCAGATCGTAGTGCTGCGTCGCCTTGCGATACAGCAGCAGGGCACCGAGCAGTTCATTTTCGCTCTCGCGCATCATGCCGCGCAGCAAGTAGCCGAACGGATAGTGGGGGCTGATTTCAAAGGCTTTGTCGATGGCCTGCTCGGCCGCTTCCAGTTGTCCGTTGGCAAAGCGGATTTCAGCCAGATGCCCCCAGGCTTGCGGATTGCCCGGATGCTGCTTGACCAGCTCTTCGGCGGTGTGCAAAGCGGCCTCGTACTGACCGTTCTCTTGCTGCGTTCGCGCTTTGTCCACCATCGGTGCGATGGCTTGACAGCACCATTTGAATTTTTTCCCGCTTCCACAAGGACAGGGAGCATATTGATCGGTGGTGGACATAGTTTCCTACTATCCAAGGTTGGCTGATGGCGAGTAACAACGATCCGGTCGTTCCTGTGAAATCAGCATAGCGAACAATTTCTTAATCGAAAACAGGGGATCGGCTAGTTGACACGGGACAGCAACTGCTTAATCTCAATAATAGGTGGTTACTGAAGATCTGCAATTGCTACTGCGTGAGGCGCACCGACACCCGTCCGGCAGTCAATCGGCCGTCGTCACGCCCGTGAGGATCGCACGCGGTGGTTAATTGCTGGCCTCCGTTTCTCGAAGGAAGCCCTTCATGGCTGAACTCGGCGCCTGCCAGTCTTTCGTATGGGAACTCCAGCGAAGTGGCCTCATCGAGCGTGGCCAACTGGATAATCTCGTCGGTGAGTTCCTGAAACGCAATCCGCGAGCGGAACCCGCGGCCCTAGCAGAATATCTGATCGCTCAAGAGCAACTGACCAAATTCCAGGCTGAGCGTATCCTCGACGGCAAAACGCAAGGCTTGGTCCTCGAACGCTACGTTCTGATGGACGTCATCGGGTCGGGGAGCATGGGGCAAGTGTACAAAGCCCTGTCGAAAACCGACAACCAATGGTATGCCGTGAAGGTCCTGCCCCGACGGAGCATGTGGAACGTCCGCTTGGCCCGTCGTCAAGTCCGGGCGTTTAGCCAATTCTCCCATGTGGCCGTGGTGCCGTTCGTCGATGTGGGCACCTCCGGTGGTTTGCACTATCTGGTTTGGCCTCTGGTCGAAGGGGAAACCCTGGAAAGCCTCGTGCAACGCCAAGGTAGTCTCTCGCCCGAGCAAACCGCGTTGATCGGCATGCAGATTGCCTCGGGGTTGAACATCTGCCATCAACATGGCTTGTTCCACGGATTGCTCAAGCCTTCCAACGTCATGATCGGCAGCGATAACCAAGCCCGGATTCTCGACTTCGGCATCGGCTCGCTGCTAGTCGAAAACGAAGGCGAATCGCTGGTTGACACCATGTCCACTGCGAACACCTTGACCAGCGGTCTTGACTGCGCCAGCCCTGAAAGCATTATGGAGCCGACCAATCGGACTCCGGCCGGTGACCAATATAGCCTGGGGTGCGTCCTGTACTTCTGCTTGTCGGGCCGTTATCCGTTCCCCGAAGGCAGTGCCGTCGAAAAGATGATGGCTCATCAATTCAAGCAACCGACGCCGTTGAAGGAATTGGCTCCTCATGCTCCCGAGGAGCTAATCATGGTCATCGAAAAATTGATGCAAAAATCCCCCGAAAGCCGTTACGGTGGTGCCGACGAAGTGGTGGAAGCCCTGCAGCCGTTTGCGGGAGATGCCGCCGCGGCCGTCGGTGGCAGCCCGAAACCGTCCTCGCTGTCTGCGGCGGCACCAGGAAAGCCGACGCTTGGGGCCACTCCGGGGCTAGGTCTGGGAGCTAAACCCGCGATGCCGGCCAGCGCTCAAGTTCCGGGCTTAGCAGTCCCCGGAGCCATGCCGCGACCCGCCGTGCCGACTCCCGCAGCCATGCCGACTCCGACTGCACCGGCTGTCGTTCCGGGTGTGCCAGGAATGATGGGCGCACCCGGTGGACCGGTCCTTCCTTCGCGGGCCAGCGTGGCCGGCAGCGTCCCCGGTTTGGTTCTGCCAGGACAACCCAATTTGGGAGGCATGCCCGGCATGCCGGGAGTAATGCCGAATCCGGCAGCTGCCAGCAGCTTCCAACCGATTCGCGAATCGCAAGTTCCTGGGAATGTCCCCGAAGCCGACGCCGGTGGCGGCTTGAATCCGATTCTGCTTTTGGTGATCGCGGCCCTGCTGGGCGGAGGCGTGTACTTCTTGTTCACCGAGGTGCTGAAGTAAAACGCACGTCGGCCGACAATCTCTCAATCGGTCCACCATCTTCGGTGGCCGACGTCCAAGAGCCACTCGCTGTGAGCAAACCATCGACAGCGCGGCGGGCTGACGCCCGCCGTGAGTTTTGTCAGGGGACCGCTCATGGGAGGGAACTCCGCCGCGGGCTTGCGCTCGCCGCTCGGAAGCGGGCGCGAACGCTCGCGGTTCGGACAGCAGACATGCAGTTCCTCTTGCGAAAAAATCGTCATCGGCGTATGGAAAGCTGCATAGGAATGGATTCTCGGCCAATTTAGGAACTAGCTCATGCCTCTCAATCACGGTCTGCTCGGCTGGCTTCGGCAATCGGTGTCGGCGTGCAAACGTCGGCTGTGGAAACCAAAGGTTCTACCTCGACATGAGTACAAGCAAGTCTGGAATGCCCTGTCGAGCGACGAGACACATGCCAAGCTCGCTGTCGCAGGTCATATCGACGAGCTGAAATTGCTACGAACGGCGGAATATACCGTTCAATTACTGCAACAGATGGTTGGGGTTCATGCCACCGACGTTGTCCTCGAAATCGGGGCTGGCGTCGGACGGGTGGGCCAAGTGCTGTCGCCGTTGTGCCAAAAATGGATCGCGACCGATGTTTCGACCAATATGCTCGCGATTCTTCGCCGACGCTTGGCTCAACGGTCCAACATCGAAACCGTCGAACTCAACGGCTACGATCTGTCGCCGATCGCCTCGGCCAGTGTGAATCTGGTTTACTGCACCGTCGTATTCATGCATCTGGACGAATGGGACCGCTTCAACTACATCCGCGAAGCCTTCCGGATTCTGAAACCCGGTGGCCGGCTGTGGGTCGATAACTTCAACCTCCTGAGCGAGGAAGGTTGGCAATTGTTCGAGAGTTTGTGTCAGCTTCCGCCCCATCAAAGACCGGCTCAGATCAGCAAATCTTCGACTCCGCAAGAGTTGCAAGTGTACTTCCGTAAAGCCGGATTCACGCATATCGGCCAACAAGAAATCGGTATGTGGTGCTACACCTTCGGCACCAAGCCGCAGTGAAGCCCGGGCCACCCTGCTCAGCGTGGGCGTGCAATGTCCCTCGGTATCCCACCCACCTCTGCCTGGCCGACTCCGGCCGGTATGCGAGGCCAAGCCTCTGGGCGTGTGAGGAAAAAGCAAGCCACAAGCCTTTGGCTGGGCGTGGACGATCCCACAGGCTGTGCGGGGAGATGCGGCCGAGTCGCTTCCATGTTTCAGGCGCTGCCGAACGCTCTTGACCTATGGAAGGCCGACGCGGTAGATTAGCCGCAGTCAGTCCGATTGTCTCGCACGGAAGCGCACCTATGCAAGCCGTCATCCTCTGTGGCGGGCTAGGCACTCGACTCAGGGACGTGGCCGAACACCTGCCCAAACCGATGGTTCCCATCGGAGATCGCCCGATTTTGTGGCACATCATGAAGGGCTTCGCTGAATATGGGATTCGGCGATTCATCCTCTGTCTGGGCTATCAGAGCCACATCATCAAGCGTTACTTCCTCGATTACCATCTGAACCGTACCGACTTCACCTTGCATCTGGGAATGCCGGAACGGGTGCAGGTTCACGGAAGCGGTTGCAGCGAAGATTGGCAGGTCACCCTCGCGGAAACGGGGGATGATGCCATGACCGGCTGTCGATTGTATCGCATCGGCAAATATCTCCAGGGGACCGACTTCCTGCTGACCTACGGCGATGGGGTCGCGGATGTGGACCTTGCCCGTTTGATCGCGTTTCATCGCTCGCACGGCAAAATCGGCACGGTGACAGCGGTGCGTCCTCCGGGACGTTTCGGCGAAATCGAACTGGCTGGGCAACAAGTCGTCGAATTCAACGAAAAACCGAACGTCTCGCGAGGACGGATCAACGGCGGATTCTTCGTTTTCCGTCGCGAGTTCCTCGATCGCTTGCGGGACGATCCGACTTTGACGCTAGAACAAGAACCGTTGATCCGTCTGGCCCGCGATGGCCAACTGATGGCCTACGAACACAACGGCTTCTGGCACCCGATGGACACCAGCCGTGATTATCGTTACCTCAACGACTTGTGGTCCCAGGGCAACGCGCCTTGGGCGACGTGGTTGAAGTCAGCAACGCCGGTCGAAGACGAGCAAGTCGCCGAAGATCCCTTGCTGTTGAGACGCGAAGGAGTTGCCGAAGATCGCCTGCTGCTTGGGCGACTGGTCGAGACAGGCAGCGGCGGTTGGGAAACTACGGGCACCGCGAAATTGGCCAAAAAGCCGCGTTAGGCAGTCATGAACGAATGGAGCGGGGGTTCGGATTCATTCATCGTTCGACCCAATGACTACGTGACGGCTCTTTACGCCCCGTAACGGCGAGCCGGCAGACGTGAGTCGCGGAGGTTTTCGGCGAGCCGGAAGACGTGACCAGTGCTGGAAGCCGCGGAGCGAGTCTATCAACCCACAGAAGGGAGTCGCACCTTGATGATTGCGTCGAAACATCTCTATTGTTGTCGCTTGTGTGACAGCGAACGGTTGCATCTGCTGTTGGATCTGGGCGAAACGGCGTTGGCCAATCGCTTCCTCACTGCTGAGCAACTCGATCAACCCGAACCGAAGTTTCCCTTACGCTTGGTGCAGTGCGAACGGTGCGGCTTGGTGCAGATCGATGAAACGGTGCCTCCGAGTGTGTTGTTCAGCCATTATGTGTACGTCTCGGGAACCTCGGAACTGATTCATCGCCATGCCGATTGGCTGACGCGCACCGCGACGGAACGCTATCACCTGCAATCGGGCGATTTCGTTTTGGAGTTGGCCAGCAACGATGGCACGGTGTTGAAAGCCTTTCAACGGCGTCATTTCCGCGTGCTAGGAGTCGAGCCGGCGGTCAACATCATGCATCGGGCCAATCACGAGGGGATACCGACGATTGGCGCATTTTTCAATGAGTCGATCGGCAAGTATGTTCGGCAAAGTTCAGGACCGGCGAAACTGATTCTGGCCCGGCATGTGTTGGCCCATGTCGCCGAGTTGCATTCGTTTGTGGCCGGCATCCGCACCGCTTTGGCCGACGATGGCATCGCTTTGGTCGAGGTGCCCTATCTGCTGCCGTTTTTTCAGAATGTCGAATTCGACACCATTTATCACGAGCATCTGTGCTATTTTTCGGTGCAAACTTTGCAGGCTCTGGGCCGTCGGTTCGGCTTGGAATTGGTCGATGTGCAAGAGGTGGAAATTCACGGCGGCTCGATCGTGGCCGCTTTTCGGCCTAATGCTGTCGCGCCGACGATCTGGCCGACCGTTGAGGAATTTTTACACCGGGAACAAGCGTGCGGCCTGAATCGTCCCGAAGCCTGGAGCGACTTTGCCGACAGCGTGCAACGCGTGCGTACCACTCTATGGGCAGAGATCGATCGTCTGTGCCGCAAAGGTAAAAAGCTCGCCGGTTACGGTGCCGCAGCCAAGGCGATGACGTTGCTCGCTTTTGCCGGCATCGGGGTGCAGGATCTGCCGTACATCGTCGATCGTAACCCGCTGAAGCAGGGGCTATTCACTCCGGGGCATCACATTCCGGTATGTGGCCCCGAGCGACTTCAGAGCGATCCGCCCGATGTGCTGATTCTGTTGGCATGGAATTTTGCCAGGGAAATCGTCGCGCAACAAGCGGCTTTCGCTCAACGGGGCGGCCGCTTCCTCGTGCCCATTCCCACGGCCCATTACCTCGAAGCGTCGGTACGCCTGGCAGGTTAGGTTCTGTTTGGTGAATCGGGCGTTCGTTCGTATCGGAATCGTCGCGTGTTCATCTGGACGATTCGCCGTTGACCCGACGACTGGCGTCGTCGGCTCCTGGGTTTTCGAGAGCCGCGGACGCCAGTCCGCGGGGGTTGCGAAAACCACCCGACGACTGGCGTCGTCGGCTCCTTGTGCCTGAACTGGGAAATTCCCCAGCCTACCGTTTCGGCGTGGTCGGCCAATGGAACCAATCGGCCAAACCGCCGGTGATGGTGACCGCCCCGACCATCAGCAGCAACCCCCAGAAGCCCAGATAGATCGGCCAACGCGTTTGCGGTAGCATCTGAAATGCCGAATTCCACAATCGGCCCGAGATGACCAACAGATCGCGGATGCCCAAGCTCGGATCTTTCGGCGCGACCATCAGCAACGCCCACCACTGCGACAGGTACAGCACCAAAAAGCCCAGCAGGAGTTGATAGGTACTGTACACGGTACGCAATCTTCCGGTCTGCGGCAAAACGCCATGGGCTGCCACCGAGACGAGCAAGACCGCGATGCCTCCGAGGCACATCACCCAAAACCAACCTGGACTACGCCATAGCGTGCGTCCCAATTCCAGCAACGGATGACCAGGCTTCGCCGTTTCTTCTTCGGGAAGCAAAAGAAACTCGGCATGCGACTCCAACGACCGGCAAAAGCCGCATGCCGGGCATAGTCCCATCTGTTCAGGATCGATCAATTTCGCTTTGCAGCGTGGACAGAGTTTCGCATCTTCGGGAAGCGTCGCACGCGGTTCGGAAGTAGCCCCCGATGCGGGAGGAATTTCGCGAACCGTCCCGGTAGTACCGTTGCTACTCGCTTCGGCATGGGGAGGAGCAGAAGTTGGATCGGGAGGAGGAGCCACGCGAAACCGCGTCGATTTCTTACCGCGTGAATGCAAGGAAGGCACCGCATCTGCAGCCGGTGCGGCAGAATTTGAGGGCGCAACCGCTTCCGTATCCCCAGGTGATTCGAGTTTCGGTTCGCAACCAACGAGCTTGCGTAAAGGTTGCGTCCGAGGGTCCGATGGGTCGGGGTGACTGGGCTGCATCTACTTCGATCCCAAGACGTATGCAATGCGACCAGATTTTGGCCACTGTGTAATATACAACGATACTTCCATCAGAAGTAGTCTTTTCTGGGAAGCGGTGATTTTCGGTCTATCTCTGGTCTTGCTCGCGACTTTCAGGCAAACCCCATTTGGTTGTGCCGAAAATGTATTCTATTGTAGAATACCCGATTGTTCCATGGTGGGTGTTCCGTTAACCTGGATTCTGGGTAAAGTGGATGTTCGGCTTCTAAGTTGGCACCGACCCATTGGAAACTATGCCGTCCTCGATCGAACACAGTGCAGCTTTCAACGTCTCGTTGCTGAATTTGTGGCCGCCGACGTTGCCACCGTTAGGGCGAAGTTTTCTCGAAAGCGTCCTGCAGGCGAAATTGCTCGATCCGGCGTCGTTGCGGGAATTTTTCCAGCAATTCGGAAGTTCCGTCGAGCAATTGACGACCCACGAACTGATGGGGGAAGCCCTCAGGGCGGCCGGGCTGCTGACCGACTTCCAACTGGGGCGTATTCTCAACGGGCAGACCCACGGTCTGATCCTAGGGAATTATCGCGTCTTGGATCGCATCGGGGGAGGCACGGTCGGGGTGGTGTTTCTCGGCGAACATCGCATGTTGCGTCGGCGTGTGGCGATCAAAGTGTTGCCCGTCGATGAGACGGTGCCGGCCGAGGTGCTCGAACGCTTTCACGCCGAGATGCGGTTGATGGGACAGTTGAATCATCCGAACATCGTCATGGCTTACGATGCCGGGATTCTGCCCGCTTCTTCCGGCGGAGCAGCGTTGCATTATCTGGTGATGGAACTGGTCCCAGGGGGGGATCTGGAAAATTTCGTCTATCGCAATAATGCCCCGTTGCCGATCGCTCAGGCCTGCGAGATCATTCGCCAAGCCGCTGCGGGGTTGCAGGTGGCCCACGATCATCATCTGATTCACCGCGATCTGAAGCCGTCCAACATCTTGCTCACCGAACAACTGCAAGTCAAACTGGTCGATTTTGGCCTCGCCCGGCAACTGACCAGCACGTTAACCCAACCGAAAATGCTCTTGGGCAGCCTGGAGTTCATGGCCCCCGAGCAGAGTTTGGACCCGACCTCCGTCGGAGTGCCGGCCGACATTTACGGCTTGGGCGCAACGCTGTTTTGGATTCTCACCGGACAAACGCCCTTCGAGCCGACGCAGCATCTGTCGCAGATGGTTCGGCAATTGCAGACCGGCCAACCACGCCGTATGCGCGACTTCCGCCCCGAGATCCCCGAAGAACTCGACGAATTCGTCGATCGCATGCTCGATCGCGACCCTGATCGTCGGCCGGCTTTGGCCATCACCGTGATGAACGCCCTAGCGAAATTCGCCGCCCCGGCAGCCAAGCCGACCGAAATTCAAGCGATGGCTGTGCAAAATACCGACCTGGCGCTGCCCGAACCGTTGCGCTTAACCGAACTGGGCGATCCCGCTTATATGGGCGAACCTTCGACTTGGCGCATTATCGTGGCCGACACCGACCCCGACATCCGCGAATTTGCCCGCGAAGCGCTGACTGTCATGGGGTGTACCTGTCGCGAAACTATCGACACCGCCGGCCTGCACCAACTGTTGCAAGAGGAACCCGCCGATTTGCTCATTCTCGAACACGATCTGCCCGGTTCGGACAAGTTCTACAAACTGACTCGCAAACTCCGCGAACGTCCACCAACGCCGAACGTCAAAATCGTCGTCTTGTCCCATCAAACCGACTCGCGCGATCTGGCCGAGGCGCTGGCCAACGGGGCTGACGATCTGCTGCCACGCCCCGTCGATCCATTGCACCTAGCCGCTCGGGTGCAGCATCTGTTGCGCTTGAAAGATGCCCAGGATCGCTCCATGAAGTTGGCCGAGCATCTGATCACCGTCAATCGGCAATTGGAAGAATCGCTGCAAGCCCGGGCCAGCGACGTGCGGAAAGCCCAAGATGCCTTGCTGTTCGCGATGGCCAAAATGGCCGAGTCCCGCCAGGGCGAAACTTCGGGCCACCTCCGCCGACTGCAAAAGTATTCGCTGTTCATCGCCGAACAGCTCAAAGCCTATCCCGGCTGGTCCGAAGTGATCGATCGCACCTTTTTGGACAACCTCGAACGCTGTGTGCCGTTGCACGACATCGGCAAGATTGGTCTGCCCTCGGAACTGTTGTCCAAACCTGGCCCCTTCACGCCGGCCGAACGCAAACTGATGGAAACGCACACGACCATCGGCGTCGACATCCTCGAAGCCATTGGCCGCGAATATGGCGATGCATTTTCGTTCCTCGGCATGGCGCGTGCCATCGTGAAACATCACCACGAGCATTTCGATGGCTCGGGCTATCCCGATAAATTGGTCGGCGAAGCGATTCCCGAAGCGGCCCGGATCGTAGCCTTGGCTGATGTGTACGATGCCTTACGCCGCAAACTCGCCTACAAACCCGCCATGGACCACACCAGCGCTGCGACGACGATCATCCGCGAGATGAAAGCGCAATTCGATCCGATGGTGCTGAAAGTCTTCGCGACTCATCACGTGCAGTTCGACAAAATCTATCAATCGATCCCGAACTGACCACCCCGCCCCATTTCGGGGCATCCCCGCCAGCTCGTGACGCAAACCAAACCCGTGTGGCAAGCCTTCCAAGAAAAGCGTTATTCATTGCAGAAGCCGGGACGCCGCGACGTTCCGCTCGCCGACACATTGTTGGCCATAGCGTTCGCGAAGATGATACCGCACTGCAACCATGGATCGCGGAACAAGCTGCCGACCTCGAATTGGTTTACCAGGTTTTACCGACATCGCCCATGACGAACCTCAGTTCGCCTAAGCATGGCGAACTCTGCTCTGAATGCCCAAACTTACGAATCGGAATTTGCCTATCCCAGAATGGACCATTCCGCGCCCTTCGCCGCTGTCGCGGTCGGTCGCGGTTACCGAACTAGAAACGGAACAATCGCATCATTGCAGTATGATACATTAACGCCTCAACTGACCGCTCGGTATTCGCACCGCCGTTTGTACGATTTGCAAGGGGCGGTCGAGAAGCTACCGCCGCTGGTGCCGACCAGCGAACCAAGCACCAGTACGGCGGCAATCCCCCTTCGCCTCACCGGGACCGAGGGGCCGAAAAGTGTAGTACCGGATGCAGTGCCGGATGCAGTCCCGGATGCAGTGACCGGGGGCATCAGGCCGCATCGATCAGCACCAATGTACACCTTCGGCATTGTCGGCAGATCGTCGGAGCTTTCGCCGCAAGTCCTTAAAACACAACAACCTGACGCCGTTTTGCGTCAGGTTGCATCGGATGGCATCAGCGAGGACGACGGGACTCGAACCCGCAACCACCGGATCTAAAGTCCGGATACTTCGCGTTCTAAACATCAGCCAGATAAGCAAGTTACGACACTAGCCGCCGTGAGTTGTACCACTGGGCGTACCCGCTCCGAAAAGCCCACCCGCGAAGGGGGGATCACTGACCCCGACTTGCAGCGTATCTGTGACGCCTGGCCGACGCTGCCCGACCCCATCAAGGCCGCCATCCTGGCTAT
>CALEEC010000396.1 GCA_937949245.1 uncultured Gemmataceae bacterium
GTCTGATCAAATTCATGGAGCAATTTTATCAATTGGGGCTGTTGCATCAGATTCGCAATCTCAACATCCAACGACTCTCAGGCTCGAACCCCCGCAACGAGTTGGAAATCAACATGACGCTGGAAGCGTTGGTGTTGGACACAGCCGAGAAACGGCAATCGTTGATGCCTGTACCCACGATCGTTAGCCTCGGCGCTTCCGCGACCGCATCCGTGGCCGCGAAAAAGAAGATCGATGCCTTCGTTGTCACCCGAGATTGGAACTACAACTATGACGCCGTTCGCACCCTGGCCCGTGAGCATACGGAGTATGAGCGGATCTTGGGGCGAAACATTTTCTTCGGCCCTCCTCCGCCCCCGCCCCCACCACCTCCTCCGCCGTCCCCTGAACCCGAGAAACCCAAGCCCGATCTGACGCCATTCATTCGTCTGACTTCAATTTCGCGGAGTGCCGATCGAATTCGGGCTGACTTGTTCGACTTCTACAACGGCCACTACTATGAAATCGATCGCCGACCCGAAGGCGGCAATCGAGTGACCGTGTACTACTATTTGGGGCCGACCAAGAAACGGTTCACCGAACCTTCGCGGGATCTGTATGTGATGACTGAGTCGCCAGAAGAATGGACCCTGCGCTACCGCATCGCCTATGTTTTGGATCGGGATTTAATTCTTCAGGAAGCCCGCCCTGTCGCCCCGGATCTCGAGGCGATCGAGTCGCGTTTTGAACGCGATCGTGCCCTGCGGAAATGGACCCGCCAAGTCGTTGAAGCAGGTCTTTCCCCCGCTTTGGCGGGGGTAGGTCAACCGGTGAACTTTTCCTTGACCTACCCGGTAGTGTTTCAGTCGTCCGCACCGCTCTACCGCTGGCATTGCGGCGAGTTGTTGCGAGACATCAAGCCCCTGACACGCCAAGAATTGCAGGAGATTTTGGCTGAAGCCATCGCAGAGGATGAATCGCTCCTGCCGGCCGCTACCGATCCTGAAGTCTCGTTGGACGACGAGTGAGTGAACTTGGACGGTTGGCGCCGGTTTGGGGATTCTCATTCTTGATGAGAAATTGCTAGGGGAAGTCGGAAAAGTGAAGCGACTTTCCCGTTTGTGCCGATGAATCCGAAAGAATCGATTGCGTATGCTTGCGTTCCGCGTTGCTAGCGTGGACGATCGCAAGTAAGGGAGTTAGAACGCTGACGATCCATTGTCGTTAGCAAGAACCGACGGAGGGACGCGAATGCCGTCTTGTGTAATCTCCAATCGAGCCACTACCACGGCTTGGGCCGTAGGACTTCTCGTGCTGTGTAGCACCCCAGTTGTCTGGCCGCAGCAGCCGCCGACGTCCACAGTCGCCCCGAAGAATGCCCCCAAAGCAGCGGAACCGACCAATCCCGCTGTCCCCAAGGCGGAGCCTCCGAAAACTGAGCCAACGAAGCAAACCGAACCGACGAAGCCTGCAACGCCCAAAGCCGAACCTCCGAAAACGGTTCCCCCAACGGCCAAAGAAGATCCCAAGCGACCGGCCGAAAAACTGGTCAGTTTCAGCATGAGCGGCCAACCGTGGAAAAAGGTGTTGGAATGGTTCGCCGATGAAACCGGCTTGCCTTTCATCGGCACCGACATTCCCGATGGCAGCTTCACTCTTTCGAGTGCCAAACGGAAGTACACCATCCCCGAGGTGATTGATGTTCTCAATGAAGCGTTGATCCTGAAAAATCGGCTGCTGATTCGCCGAGAGGCATCCTTCACGTTGATTGCTGCGGATCAGAAGATCGATCCGACCCTCTTACCCCGCATTATGATCGATGACCTCGACAAACGCGGCAACACCGAATTGGTTTCGATCGTGCTGCCGTTGACTACTCTGGTCGCCGAAGACCTCGCGCCGGAAGTCAAGAAGATGATGGGACCGTTCGGCGAAGTGGTTGCCTTGACCAAAGCCAATCAATTGGTGTTGCAAGACACGGTAGGCAACATCCGTCGCATTCTTAAAACGGTCAAAGACATCGAAGAAAACGAGAAAGGTTCCAGCGAAAGTTTCTCGCATGTTTGCGTCTACATCAAAGCTCGGGAAGCCGAACGGATCTTGCGGGAATTGCTCGGCGATCCACGAGCTATGCTGCAACAACAGATGCAAACGCAATTTACCCCCTTTGGTCAATTTGGTCCCCCCCCGGGCTTTGGCCGTGACGATCGCGGACGAGGCATGTCCACCATGCTTCCTCAACCGCGCGTGCGGATGCACTACATCACTTGCGATGAACGCCTCAACAGCGTGTTGGTCACCGGTCCTGCGGACAAGATTGCTCAAGCGAAATTGATCCTCAAACAAGTGGACGTTCCGCAGCAAGGCCAAAAACCGGTTGTGGTCGGCCCACCGATTTTGAAGACCTACTCGACCCCCCCGGGCACTGCGGATGCCTTGGCTCGCACGCTGCAAGACATCTACCGAGCCTCGCCAACGATCCGCATCTCGGCCGTGGGAGCCAGTTCCGTGATGGTCTGGGCCACCCCGGAAGACCACTTCGAGATCGCCAATCACATCAGTGGTTCGGCGGAACCGAAAAACTCCAAGACCGAACTGATTCCGATCGTAACGCGCGAACCGAGCAAGACTGCGGAAACGCTCAAAGGGATGTTCGGTGACCCGAAAGCTGGTGGTCCGTACATCGAAGCGGACAGCACCCGTAATGCCATCATCGTCAAAGGCACCGCGGAACAAGTCGAAGACGTCAAACTCGCCGTCCGAGCAATCGGTGATGCCGGTGGAGACGGCACGGGGAATAACATTCGCATCATCACCCTGGAGCAAGGTTCCGCAGCGACGCTGGCCGATGCGATCGAACGCATGCTGCCGCAAATGCGTCGCAATCCGGTGCGGATCATCACCCCCAATCTGCAACCTCGGGAAGAAGCCCCGAAACCGAAAAACTCCAGCGCTGCTCCTGCGGAAATGCCGGGCACCATTGTCCAAACGGGCTATGGCCGGTTGGCCGACAAGGTCCGCTTCGTGAAGGCCGAGACTCCGCGATTCGCGGAAGAGGCCGCACCGCAACCTGCCCAGGCTCCGGCACCTGCCGACAAAGATGCCAAACCTGCCAAAGAAACCCCGAAAACCTATCCGCCGGTGGTGATCACGGCCTTTGGCAATCGCTTGGTCGTGACCAGCGAAGATCCCGAAGCCTTGCAGTTGGTTTCCGATCTGGTGCGGTTCATCACGCAAACGCCTGGAGGCGAAGGGGACTTTGAAATCATCCGGCTGAAATACGCCAACGCGACCGAGGCAGCCCGGGTACTCAATGAAGCATTCAACGGCCCGCAGCAACCGCAACAACAGCAGCAAGCTACCAATCCCTTCGCTGCCTTGGCCGGCTTTGCTCGTTTCGCTGCTCCGGGCGCGGCTCCCCCGAGCAATCCGACTCCTGGTCGAGTCCGCATTGTTGCCGATCCGGCGAGCAATTCGCTGCTGGTGAAGGCCAATCAACTCGATCTGCTCACCATCCGTCGCTTGCTGGACAAAGCCATCGATTCGGGAGAAACCGACTCGGAAGCCGTGAATCGCCGCTACCTCATCGGCCCGCTCAAACACGCCGCAGCAACCGAAGTCGCGGCCGTGCTGCGCGATGTCTACCGCGATCAGATGGCTTCCGATGCCCAGAGTACGCGGGTGGGTGGTTTCCCGGGTTTCGGCTTCTTTGGAGGCTTTTCGGGCCGAAGTCAAGCCCCGACCAGCGGCAGCGGCCGACCTGCGATGCTGTCGATCGGTGTCGATGATCGCAGCAACACGCTGATTCTCTCTTGCCCGCAAGCGTTGTACGAAGACATCGCCAAACTGGTCGAGGAACTGGAAACGGTGGCCAAAGAATCGACGCGAACCGTGCGTGTTGTGTCGATCAAAGGAGTCGATCCGGTCTTGGTCCAGCAGGCCATCGACGCGATCCAAGGCCGTCGTACCTCTCCCGCGTCGCGTAGCTTCCCCAGTAGCGGTGGTTCGGGGGGCGGAGGAAGTTCAGGCTTCCCTGGCATGATGCCGTCTATCGGCTTCCCCGGAGGAGGAATGTTTCCCGGCATGGGAGGTGGAGGCATCCCCGGCATGGGAAGCGGAGGCTTCCCCAGCGGTGGTGGGAACCGCTTCCGCCCCGGTGGTGACAGCGGTGGAGGTGGCCGCGGCGGAGGACGCAATTCCCGTTCGTCGGCCGAACCAAATGAGGGCCGCGATTTTTTCGCCTCACGGGTCATGGATGACCCTTCGGTGAACCGACCTCTTGACGAAGCAACCAGCAATCCCACGTTCGTTTCGACCGACACTCCGCCTCAACGGGAAGCGTTTGCCTCGGCTGCTGCTCCGCAAATGCAGCCGATGCCGCAAACGTCGGCATTCCAGGATTCGACGCCGACGCCCAAAAAGGACGACTCCGATGTCAAAATGCAAGACGTCCGCGGTCCGCGCAGTTCAGTGACTGCGGAAGCCTTGGAGGAACTGGGTGTCATTGTCATCAGCGGTAACAATCAAGCTGATGTCGAGGAAGTGCTCAAGATCATCGCGGTGATTCAAAAACTCGGCTCGGGATCGGAACCCGTGATCCAACTGGTGCCGATGGAACATGCCGACGCGACTAGCGTGAGCAATCTGCTGTCGCAAACGCTTAGCCGGGTTTTGATCGGTGCCACCGGCAATGTCTCGACACCGGGTCGTGTTGCTACGCAACCTGCTGCCACGTTCACACAGACTGCGCCGACGATTGCTACGCCCGCCGGTCCCGTGCTACTGATTCCCGTGGCTCGGCACAATGCCATCTTGCTGGTCGCCCCGAAAGCACGCGTAGATGACATCATTGCCGAGATCCGCAAACTGGATATTCCCGTGGGTCCGGGTAGCAAAGCGGTGGCATTCTCGCTGAAGAAAGCCTCGGCTCCGCGTCTGGCACCGATTCTGCAACAGTTTTACAACCAACGCTACCCTGGTGAGACGGCCAATCAAAATCAGATCCGTTTCACCTTCGATGTCAGCACGAATACGCTCTTCGTGCAAGCGGCTCCCGCGGACCTCGTCGAAATTCGCGAGTTGATCGAACGGCTCGACAACACGGAATCGAACGTCGTCAATGACGTCAAAATCGTGCGTCTGCGGAATGCCCAAGCCGTGGAGTTGGCACAAATTCTCCAACAAGCGTTGATCAGTGGCATCGCTCCTCCCACGGCAAGCAATGCCCCCGGCATTGTGCCGACTCCCGGTGCCGGCCAACTGGGGGGACAATTGGGGGGCCAACTTGGCCAACCCGGACTTGGCCAACCTGGACTCGGCCAAACGGGACTGGGTCAAACCGGGTTTGGCGCTCTTGGGGCCAACCAAGTCAATCCTTTGACGACCACCAAAACGACTTCGCTGCGATTCTTGGCTAACACGAAGGGGGCCAAACAGATCGAAACCGGTTTGCTGGAAGACGTGCATCTGACACCAGATGCTCGCTCCAACAGCCTGTTGATCTCCGCTCCGGCGAAGACGATGGATCTGTTGTTGGCCTTGGTCAAAGAATTGGATGTCCCCGCGGCAGCACGAGCGGAAATCAACATCTTCACCCTGAAGAAGGCCGATGCGGCTCTGACCCTGTCGCTGCTACAACAATTGTTCTTGGGGCAGCAACAAGGGGCAGTCGGCGGCGGAGCGGTGCAACAAGTGGGAGGTGTCAATCAAGCGACCCGGCCGCTGCTGAGCTTGACCGGTCAACCGGCCGATGGTGCCACGCTAATCGATCTCCGCTTCAGTCTCGACGATCGCACCAACAGCATCATTGCTGTTGGCAGCCGCAACGACCTGGAAGTGATCGAAGCGATCATCGCTCGCTTAGAAGATACCGACGTGCCGGTTCGCAAGACCGAAGTTTACAAACTGCGCAATGCCGCGGCTGCGGATGTGGCCAACACGCTGACCAACTTCGTCACCCGCTCGTTGCAAGTGCTGTCGCAAGCCCAATTGTTGACAGCTTACCAAGAACTGCAACGCGATGTCGTCATCGTGCCCGAGCCGATCACCAACACGGTGTTGATCTCCGCAACGCCGAAGTATTTCGAGGAAATGAACCGGCTCGTGGCGCAACTGGACAGTCAACCCCCGCAAGTGGTGATCCAAGTACTGATCGCTGAAGTACGCCTGGACAACACCGAAGAATTCGGCGTTGAAGTTGGT
>CALEEC010000397.1 GCA_937949245.1 uncultured Gemmataceae bacterium
GACCGACGATCAGCCCTTGAATGCGTTGTCACCTTACGCCGCGGCCAAACTCGCCGGCGAACTATACATGCAAGCGTTTGCCCATACCTATGGCATCGAAACGGTGCGGTTGCGATTTTTCAACATTTTCGGCCCCCGGCAGCGTGCCGATAGTCCGTATTCAGGGGTGATCGCATTGTTCACCGCAGCGATGGCAGCCGGCAAAGCACCGACGGTGCATGGGGATGGCATGCAATCGCGAGATTTCACCTATGTCGCCAATGCCGTCCAAGCGTTGATGAAGGCCGCCGAAGCGCCGGAGGTATCCGGCAACGTCTACAACGTCGGCACCGGCCAGAGCATTACAGTGCTGCAATTGGTCGAAACGTTGAATCGCATCCTCGGCACGCAGTTGCAACCGCAGCATGGCCCGCCGCGACCCGGCGATGTGCGTTATTCGCGTGCCGACATTCGTCGAACCCGCCGCGATTTGGGGTACGAACCTCAGGTCACGTTTGAAGAAGGGCTACGTCGCACCGTACAATGGTATTTGGATCAGGGCTTGGCCTCCGCATCGACGGCACGCACGCTGGTGACTTCCGTCTAACCCCATCCTCGGAGAAAGTGACGCACCAGGGCGAACTTGGCTCGCTAGCTCAGCAGGTGTCGGCAGCGGTGCGCGGATCGGGCGATTCTGATGGACGCAAAACCTAGTGCGAACTTGGTTTGCCGAGTCGGTGGCTCTTGCGGTATTCGCCCGACCACAACCGTTCGAGGAAGGTATGACGGCTGATTCATCATCGCAACCGGCACCAGCGGCAACAGACACTCCAGCAAGCGAGGGCGGGTACGGCGAGTTGATTCGGCTTGCCTTGCCGTTGATCCTCAGCAACAGTTTCTGGACGATTCAAATCACTGTCGATCGCATGTTCCTGTCGTGGCAGAACCCCGATGCGGTGTCTGCCGCGACGGCCGCGGTCATGGCATTCTGGACGCCCTTCATTTTGTTCCAAACGACGGTCAACTTTGCCATGACCTTCGTGGCGCAGTACAGCGGCGCAAAGCGTCCGCAACGCGTTGGCCCGGTGATTTGGCAAGCGATCTACTTCAGCGCCCTCGTCGGTTTGCTATTTTTGCTGCTGCCCTGGACCGAAACCATCACGCGATGGATGGGCCATTCGCCGGCGATTCAGCAGCAGGAGTCGATCTATCTGGCTTGCCTGTGTTGGATGGCGTTCCCCGCTCTGCTGACGACGGCGACCAGCAGTTTTTTCGGTGGCTTGGGCCAGAGTTGGACGGTGTTGTGGATCAATGCTTCGGGAACGCTGGTCAACGTGGTGCTGGATTATCTGCTGATTTTCGGCCGGGCGGGCTTTCCCGAAATGGGAATCGCTGGGGCCGGTTGGGCTACGGTGATCGGTTCGCTCGTGTCGGCCGTGATCGGCTTGCTGCTGATGAGTCGTCGGCAGTTCCGCCTTACTTACCACACCTGGGCCGGTTGGCGTTTCGATGCCGACTTGTTCCGCCGCTTGATCCGCTATGGGGGGCCCAGCGGGGTGCAGTGGACCTTGGATAGTTCCGCGTTCACTATGTTCGTCATGATGATCGGCTGGTTCGGCGATGCCGAGTTTGCCGCGTCGAGTTTAACGTTCACCATCAACGCGGTGGCTTTCATGCCGATGCTGGGCATGGGCCAAGCCGTATCGATTCTGGTCGGCCAGCGGTTGGGGGAAGATCGCCCCGCATTGGCCGAACGAACGACTTGGATCGGCCTGAAACTGGCCGCTGGTTACATGCTGCTGATGGGCGGGTTGTATGTGCTGGTGCCCCATGGTTTTATCGCGTTGTTCGAGAACCAAACCGACCCAGACAAATGGGCCGCCGTCGCGTCGATGATCCGCGTCTTGCTGTGGTTCGTGGCGTTTTATTCGCTGTTCGATGCGGTGTATTTGGTGTTCGGCTTCGCGTTGCGGGGGGCGGGAGATACCGATTTCGTCTCGAAAGTATCGCTGTGCCTATCGTGGCCGATGATGGTGCTGCCGACATATCTGGCCTATCAATGGGACGCGAGTTTGTATTGGCCCTGGGCGTTTGCGTCGGGGTACATCCTGATCGTGGCAGGTGTGTTGGTCTGGCGTTTTGGCCAAGGCCGATGGAAGTCGATGCGGGTCATCGAGCCGTTGGCAATCGAACCCGAGTCGTTTGCCGAACCGCCCTTGCGAGAAGCCGACTGCCCAACTTCCGCTTGAGGGGGAACCCACCCGACGCCTGGCGTCGTCGGCTCCCAAGGTGGTTGACGCGATCATTGGAGCCGCGGACGCTAGTCCGCGGGTGTTTCGCAGACACCCGACGCCTGGCGTCTCGGCCCCTTGTGTCTCGAACAGAACGGTCGGCCCGGCTCTGGCTCGGCTCAATGTTCAATCCACATCCATTCCGGGGGAACGGCTTCGTATTTGCTGTACAGATCATCCGGATCGATCGGCTGATATTCGAGGTGGGCCGCTTGCATTTCCGCTTCCAGAACGGGGGCCACTTCAGCTTCGACGAGATACTTACGGCTGAGGCGATCTTGCACTTTTTCAAACGCGATGGTTTCAGCATAGACTTTCTCGAAGTCGCTTTCGCGATGCCGTAACATGTGCGTCCAGAACGTGCTCAGACGCGTTTTGAATTCCGCTTCGCTCTCCTGCGGCCGCGACAGAACCGTGATGTACAAATATTCATCCACTTTCGATCACTCCTCCAACAATCGTGTGAGTCAGAAACCGGTTGTTTGGTTTTACTATAGCCCGGCACGGAGGAAGAAATCCAAATCCCCCCGGCGGAAAATCGCCGTACTCCCTTCGATGAGTAAAGCACCCGTGGAGGCGTATCCAGAGCGAGCAGATAGCTGCTGCGAGTGGGGCTACCTCCACTGCATCATCTGACCAGCTCCACGAACTCAATGCTTCCGATGGGAAATCGCCGCTGCGAGTGGACGCTACCTACAATACAATACCGGCATCGGGAATCGATGCGAGTTCCACGGCCCTAGTTTTTTCGAGGAGATCCCCCGATGGCGAAGGCACGCAATGTACTTGGTGGTCCGTTGCGGACGTGCAGCATGGACCCGATGACGGGATTTTATCGCAATGGTTGTTGCGACACCGGGCCGGGCGATTATGGCATTCACGTGGTTTGTGCCCGAGTCACCCGCGAATTTCTCCAGTTTTCGCGGGCCAGAGGCAACGATCTGATCACCCCCGTGCATGAGTACGCTTTCCCCGGACTGAAACCAGGCGATCAGTGGTGCTTGTGCGCCCAACGCTGGAAAGAGGCCCTCGATGCTGGGGTCGCTCCGCCGGTGGTCTTGGCCGCAACCCATATCTCTGCATTGGAATTCGTCTCTTTGGAAGATCTGCTGGCACACGCCATCGACCGACCGGAAACCGAAGAAGTTTGAACCAGTGCGGTGCCTGTAAGCTAAGTCAGACTGGAGGTTGCGATCGCACCTCCACTCCGACGAAACCATGATGACGTGTCCACATTCGCGTCGGTCCGCTCAGAATTTCGGTGTGCCGAGGCGGGGGCCATCGGCAGGGGGGTCCTTCGGCTTGGCCGGACTCCAACTGGGCGGCAGATCGATCAACACCGGTTGCGGCGCGGTGCTGCGGGCGTTGGACTTCGGCAACTCCGGCGACAACGGCTTACGTTCGACCATACTGGGAAGCGGATCGGCCAAAGGCGGTTCCTGCCGCGTGGGGCGAGCTGGGGCCGTGGGGGACTTGGAAGTCGTCGGCCGAGGCGTTCCCGGATTGACAGGGATCGTGACGGCAGGGGCCGGATTCAGAGTCGCAGCCGAAGGCACCGGCGTCTTCGCAGAAGTCGTCGTGCGGGGGGAATTGGCCAAAGGTGGCTCGCCCGTGAGATTGCCCATCGGTTCCAGGTGCTTATTGCTGCGATAGCCGGCCAGATGATATTGCCACAGCGCCGACCGTGCTGCCAAGCGCACGCGAATCGCCTCATCTTTGGCCAACGCTTGCTCTAAAGCAAACCCCGCTTGTTGCGTGATGGGCCGAATCTTGCCCAAAGCGTAGGCCGCTTCCACACGCACCGAGGTGCTGGAATCTTTCTGCAGGGCTTCGATCAGTGCCGGCAGTAACTCGGGAAACGCTCGTGGGTCGGCATCCTTCAGTTCCTCGGCCGCGTCAGCACGCTTACGATCGTCGGGGTCCGACTTCAGCGTTTGAATCAGGGCGGGATAGCGTTCATTCGGGTCCGGTTTCGGAGTTTTGCGGAAGATGCCGGCTGCGTAGGTAGGGCTGAGTGTGCAGCAGAGCATCAGGGGTATCAGTAGGCAGCCTTTCCAGAACATGGGGAAAGCTCCTAGGCCAAAACGGGAAGGGCTGCTTCCCTAGCAGAAGATGGGGAAGGTGCATCCTTCCCAACATTCCTGCCATCGGCACTTGGAGCGGTGAGCTTTCTCCCAAAAGGCTACACAGGAACGAGGTAGGGTTGATCTAGCCGATTCGCCTGATTTTTTCGCTAAAATCCGTTGGGGGTTCCTAGACCCATTTGGCTGGCGGGACGAAGATTGCCGATATTGGGGTTGGCCGTCGAGTTCTTCTTCGGCTGCAACGGGGTGCGGGTGTCGCCGTAGCTTGTCGGTTTGAGATAGCGTTCGTCTCCGGCGGGTGGGGGGTGAAACTCTTCGACCAACGGGGGAATATGAGTCGGTCGCGTACTCTGACAACCGATCAAACCGAGGGCACCCATTCCTACACCCAGCCAACACTTCCACACCCAGCGCATGGGGACTCCCTTCCACCAAAACGCCTGCGTACCGCCGCACGGTTCGGGATTACAACGAGTCTGCGGCTTGTATCGGCAAAATCGTCGGCGAGCAAGAGCATTTCTGCGGCGAACAGAGGAAAGGGACGGCACCTCCGGCGTGGATGTCGCCGCAGCACAAGCAATGATGAAGCGCTAAGAGCCGACGACGCCAGTGTCGGGTGTCTGCGTGAGCCGACGACGCCCGTCGTCGGGTGTTTGCTCGCGTCGTCGGGTGCGTAAAACACCCGCGGACTGGCGTCCGCGGCTCCAATCATCGCGTCACCCACCTTTGGAGCCGACGACGCCCGTCGTCGGGTGTTTTCTCACCAGTCGTCGGAGTGAATCTAGGAAGGAACATCCTCATCCCTCTGGCGACTGAAGCCGAACGCCTCGGTTCGTTCCCAGAACCTGACCTGATTCGCTGCGCAACAGTCGACGCGGGGATCGCTAGTTAGCTCGCGGCGACATAACCCGAAAGGCGTAACGTCGGCCAAGGAGTCTGTTGCAGTTGCTGTTGCCACGTCTGCCACCAAGCGACAAAGCGTTCGCGTTCCGCCGGAATGCGTTTGCGATGCCAATTCGCCCATTTCTCGATGCCGAACTGCAGGCGTTCCCATTCTTCCTGATGCTGCTGCACCCGGTCGCCTAGCAATTGCAACCGTTCGACGATGACGGCACTATCTTGGATGTTGCCCAAAATCTCTTGCACCTCCGCGATCCTCGGGTAAAGCTGGTCGCGGAACAGCGGTTGATAACAGTCGGCGAAAATCTCCATCGCGTACCGCAAACGCTTGCCCAGAATGCGGATCTGATGCAACGCGGCGGGGTCGCTGGGCAATTCGCTCGCAGCGGCCTCGAAGGCGGCCCAGCGTTCGCTGAGGTGTCGGTCGGCCAATTCGCCCAAGGTTTCGTGTTTGCGTCCGCCTCCGGGTTGTTCCACTTGGTGAACCATCCCCAAACAAAGTTCGTCCAATGCTTCCCGCTGCTGGGTGCCGATCTCGCTAAGGCGAGTTTGTGCCGCGAACCGTTGTCCCAAAGCGTAGCCGAACAGAAAGTCTAACGCCGGCTTGGCATTGCGCTGCTGGAGCGGCTTTGCCGATAACACCATATCGCCGAAGACGTCCCAATCGCGGGCTTCGCCGGCAGCACGGCGCAAGTCCCGCAATAGCCGTCGGCCTTTTTTCCACCGCTTATGGGGCAGGCAATCGCGGAACAAATCGAACGCGGCCCCGGCACGACGGGTGGCCACCCGCAACTGATGCACATGTTCGATGTCTTCATGCCAGCGTTCGACCGCAGCCGGCAGATGACGTGTCACTAACTCCAAGCGAAGTTGCAGGGTCCGGCGGGCCGCTTCCGCAAGCGAAGTGGTCGGCGTCAGACCGGGAATCCATTTTCCATCAGCGGACATAGTTCGCGTCCTAAGTAGGGGTGAGACGAACGCTGCGCGGTTCCCGCGCGGGCGTGGTTCACGGAAGGCTTCCATGCCTTCCCCAACTCGATCTTCGATTTCGGCGGGACGAATCCCTGAATGAATCCTGGTCTAAACGGGACGAATCCCCGACGGCACCTTTGGTCCAAGCAGGGCAAACCTATTCGAGGTTCTCCGGGTTGGTTCGTCCTAAAGCGACATCGAATTCGCTCAGCAACGGCACCAACATTGCCGCGATGGCAAAGCCGAACGATCCGCCGATGACCAAGAACGGCAAAAACGGATCGGTCGCTTCCTCGGAACCCGGTTTGGCAATGAGAATGTTGGTCACGCAATAGAACATCGCCAACGGGCACAAGACGCTGGCCAAGCTCAACGCCGAGGAAGGACGATCGCCACTGAGCACCCACCAAAAGCCGCCGATCCCCAGAAACAGAAACGCCAAGAAGCTCAACCACTGATTCGCGAAACTGCCTCCGTTGATGACGATCAGATAGATACAAATCAGGGTGCCCACCGACAGAAAGAACACCGTGCCCAAGGTGTGAACGATCGCCAGTCGGCTATTCACCATGCGCAAAGCGACGTGCAAGCCCAAGACCATCACGAAGCTCAACAGCACTAGCAATGCCCCCGCTAGGCAAAGCAACGGGCCGAAGTTGTACAAAAACACATCGCCCGACGTTAACCCTTTGGGCGTGTTGGTCAGCACCCCTTCGAGGGCGTAATAAACCGCGAACAAAAACGGCGGAAGGAAGTATTCCTTGGTATTGTACAGCACTCCGCCCAGTTTGCCGAAGACGAAATCGTAAGGCGAAAGATCGGTCACCAATAGGAGATCTAACGCTCCGCCATCGCGTTCCGAGGTGATGGAGGTGACCGCCTGAGCGCTGATCAGCAGCATACTGAGCACCACAATCGGCACCATGCCGTAAGCCGCCACGAAACTAGGCCGACTCGCTTCCCGCTCTACCAAACTGACGGCATACCAACCAATCAAGGTCAATACCACGCCGTAGGCTAGCTTGACCATCAGCGGTTTGCGGCCATAAGCGAGAGTGCGGATCTCGCGCCAGAGAATGGGGTTACGCCACACGTCGCGGACTTTCCCCGGTGCCGCGTGCGCTTTGGCGCGATCGATTTTTTCGATCTCTTCTTCCGTCAGTTGCTCGCGTTGTTGAATCGGCTCCCCGCTAGGGTTCCAGCGACGGAGTTTGTAAACCCCCAGGCCGTTGAGCAGGATCGTCCACAGCAGCATCAGCAACGCAAAGCCATACACCGGGGCAAGGCCCGACGCTTCGCGCGGCGGTTCGAGGACACTTTGCAAAGCCGAGAATGGTTCGATCCAAGCACGCAAGTCAGTGCCGGTTGGGTTCCTGGAAGTTTCCAACAACGAAACTCCCTGAGCTAACAGCAGATAGAAGACCAGAAACAACACCGACAACGCCAGCGATTGAAACGTCCGCTCCCGCCACAAAGCGACCAGACCGCCCAAAGAACCCGCCGCGACCGAGGTGGCCAACAGCAACAACGTCGCTTGAAACACCTGCTCGGCGGAGATCCCCCCTAGCAACAGCAGAAGCACTAGCACCGGCACGGTGGTCAGCAACAAGAGGAGAATCGGCAACAGACTGCCCAAGAGTTTGCCCAAAACGATTTCCGAATCGCGCATATCGGTCAGCAGCAGCAAGATCAAGGTGCGTCGATCCTTTTCCTGCGAGACAGCCGATGCAGCCGACAGAGCGGAGAAAAACAACAGCAGCGTCAGCAGCAGAAACGTGATGATCTGGAACAATAGCAAGCCAAAACGCGCCGCTTCGCCCAAGGTGGGATTACGATCAAACCCGACCGTAGCTTGCCAAGCAGTCAACCCCAGCACCCATAAGAGCATCAAAATGCCGAAGCGAGCGAGATAGTGACTATCGCGGCGTGGGACGGTCACTACTTCGCGATAAAAAATCGGTCCGAGCACACGGCCCCCTCTCACGCTGTGATTCGCTCGTTGGTGGATGAACGAATCGATAACCCCGGTCACCGGCATCACCAACGAAACCACTCAGCTAATTTACGAGAGTAAGTCCCTCCAGAGGAGAGCACCTACGAGATTCCCCCGAGGTTTCCGTCAGGAGGAGGGCAACGACCGAGATTCGCTCGAGGTTTCTACCTGAGTACTGACCCAACGCTCCAAGCAACTTCCCGATCCGGCGGTTCACGCCGGGTCGGAGACGTTCATTGCCTCACCTCCGCGTTTTACGCCAATCTCCGCAAGGGCTTACGTCACCCAAGTCTCTGCCGTTGTCTCTCTCCATGCTGGGGTAAAGACAGAACCACCACCGCTTGCCAGGATGAATCGGGGAAACTCTCGGTGTCTCGGCCCTGTTCCCACGTTCGGGTGATCGCCTTGTCGGCATCGCGCTGAAACGAACGATGACGAAGGTGGCCCACCGTCCGGTTGGTCACGGCCGAACTGCCCCCACTTCAGACTTGGGATGGCCACCGTTGCAAGCCAACCGTCGGCGATCCGCTTGCAGAGTTCCTTCTGCAGGGCATCCAAACCGTTGGTCGGGCCGTCGCGGCGTTGGTGGTATCAGAGCGATCAACTCCACCGGCAAGGGACAGAACTACGACATCCAGAAACCCTAGGAAGTCGAAAGGCAGTCCCCATGGACGGATCATTGGTAGTTCTAACGGGTGCTACCCTACTGATCGTTCCGGTGATCGGATGCGATCCGAACTTGCCCACTCGGATTTCCGGCTCCAGGGCATGCTGCGCGTGATGGTCCGAAAACTGCCGAGTCGGCCTACTCGTCTTATTCAGAACGACTCCTTCAGGATGAATAACCCGACGAATTACTTAAAGCCCCCTATTCAATCTTCCCGATACGCAAGATGGAAGCGAGCCGCTTAATCCTGGGAGGGTGTTGACGTGAGTGGCATAAGAATTGCTACATGTTTTGGAGCCGTGGCCTTGTGCGTGATGTTGACGAGGCCAGCGGCTGCCCAAGCCCAGGGCGTCTTGCTCCCGGGCGGCGGGGCGGCTCACCTGTCAATGGGCGGTGCATCGACGGCCACGCCTGTCGATGCGATTGGTGCCCTGTATTGGAACCCGGCAGCCATCGGCCGGCTCGGTCGCTCGGAAGTTGCTGCTGGTGGGGCGATTATCTTCCCCAACTTTTACTTGGAATCGACCGCACCGGGGCCGTCAGGGCTGCGCTCCGGTCGGACCCGCAGCGATAGCGGGGCAAGCCTGATAACTAACTTGGGTGTCGTCTATCAGCCTGACGAAAGCCCGCTGACTCTTGGCTTCGGGCTGAACACGCTAGGCGGAGGCACGGTCAATTTCCCGGCTGACGAGAACAACCCGATTCTGTCCGGGATCGGGCTCTTGGGCAACGTCCAAGGGCCGATCGTGTCGAACCTGTTGTTGGTGCAGTTGTCACCGACCGCCGCCTACAAAGTCACGGATCGTCTTGTAGTCGGGGTTGGGCCGACGGTTTCGATTGCCCTGTCGTCGATCGACCCCGCCTACTTTGCCACTCCCAATGATCCGATCGGTGCTGGACCGGGTAGCTTTCCGTCCGCCACCCACTCACGCCCGTTCTGGGGCGGCGGCGTCCGGGCGGGCCTCGTCTACTCGCTCACGGATCACCTCGACATCGGCTTCGGCTATACTAGCCCCCAATGGTTCGAGACTTGGAAGTACTATGCGCGAACCGAACTCGGCCAGCCCCGAAAGCTCACCCTTGATGTCACTTTGCCAGCGATTTATTCCTGGGGGATCAGCTACCGGCCAACGGACAAGCTGTTGCTCTCCGCGGATCTTCGGTACATCGACTATGCAAACTCCGATCTGTATGGAACGCCCATCCGGGAGAGTGGTCTAGGCTGGCGGAGCATCTTCGTTACCAGCTTGGGAGGTCGCTATCAGCTCACCGATCGTGCTGCCCTGAGCTTAGGATACATTTACAACGATAACCCGATCCGCAGTGTCGGCACATTATTCAACGTGCAAAGCCCATTGATCACTCAACACATGATCCTGGTTGGGACTACGGTTCAAGTCACTGACGCGATCTCCTCCTCGCTGGGCTACGCTTACGGGTTCCCCAATTCGATTACCGGCCCGGTACGGCAAGCGACCGGAATCGGCGTGAAGCTCGAATCCGACGTGCACCTGCTCACCTTTACGATGCAAATTCAGTTCTGAGGCACCAGTTGGAGCTGTGAATCGGTGACTTCTTTGGGCGACAATTGGTCGCCCAAAGAGACTGACTCGGCTTCGACCTAACGGCACACAAAGGGGGGTTCGCTTCGACGAGTGAACCAATCGGCCACGATCCGGCAATGCTCACCAAGCAAAAGCTGCGCGGGTGCTTTGATTCTCACTAGATCAACCGACAGAATCGCTAATCTCGACGCGAATTCCCAACCGATGAAATGTATTAAGGTCTTACCTATCCTTCGGATGATGGGAGAGTTGCCGTGAGGTTCATATTAGCCCTGGTGATGACCACATCGCTCATGCTAGTAACGGCTCACGCCCAAGAACTCCCACCGACCTTGCCGGGGCCGGTCGACACCCTGAGGTCTTTGGTGGAGATGCCGACCACACCCGGACAATCGTTCTCGATGCTGACTGGTCAGTCAGTGCCTGACGGAGGTGGTGCTTCGGGAGGCGGTGGCGGAGGGGGCAATCAACAGGACAATGGCACCAACCCGGCCCAGAATCTCACCACCTTCATCCTGTCGAACGAGTATTACACCCTCGAGGGGGGCAACCGGATCAACACGACCTACGCCCGGTTCAAGTTCCCGACATTTGAGCGGCGCGGGTCGGTTCTTTTTGAAGTGCCCTTCGTGTACTACGACTTTCGGGCCAACCTGCCGAATACCGTGCCGATCGGGGGTTTGGGAGACGTTCGCATCCAGAGCACGTTCAACTTCTGGACGAGTGCCGACAAGCGGTTGACCGCCATCCTATTCGGCCAGGCATTTCTACCGACAGCCGATAACGCGATCCTCGCCAAACCGCTGCCGGAAACTAGCCTGACGGTCTTTAACTTGGGCACCGGTAAGTATGTGCTGGGTGGTGGCGTTGGGCTGGTGTACGCCTTCGCTCCCAACTTTCTGGTCGCCCCGATCTACCTGTACGAGCCGTCGGTGTTCGGCAATCCGAACCGGCCGAACATCCGCCGGGGCAAGTGGCGGGTGTTTGCCATGTATGCGTGGGAGAACGGGGTGTACGTACTACCCGAGTTCCAAATCGTCACCAATTATCTGACCGGGGACAACGACATTTATCTGGACCCAGAGGTGGGGTTCAACCGGAAAGGCACCACTATATAC
>CALEEC010000398.1 GCA_937949245.1 uncultured Gemmataceae bacterium
TGTGCCGATTTATCGACAAGGTGGAGCCAGTAGCCTTGATGTCGCGGCGGGAGTGCGCGAGGCGATCCCCCAAATCGAATCCCAACTGCCCGAGGGAACCAAACTCGACTTCGTTATCGATCAATCGGAATTCGTTCGCAAAGCGATCGAGAGCCTGTTGCATGAAGGGGCGATTGGCATCGTCTTGGTTTCGTTGATGATTCTGATCTTCCTCGGCAATCTACGGATGACCTTCATTGCCGTTCTAGCTCTCCCGTTATCCGTGCTGTGCAGCGTGATTGGCCTTCATGCGACGGGGAACACCATCAACGTGATGACTTTAGCCGGCATGTTTCTCGCGATTGGTCCCTTGGTCGACAATGCTATCGTGGTCTTGGAAAACACCCACCGGCACTTGGGGATGGGGAAAAAAGCTGTGCAAGCCGCCTACGATGCCGCCACGGAACTGACATTGCCGGTGCTGTTGGCCACTTGTTCGACGATTATTGTGCTGCTACCGTTGGCCTTTTCCCCAGGAATTAGCGGCTTTTTATTTCGTCCGCTCACCTTGGCCGTCGCGTTTGCCATGATCGCCTCTTTTGCCCTCTCATGGACGCTGGTTCCTTCCTTGTGTGCGAAATTGTTACGATCCCATTCCTCATCCCATTCATCGGATGATCCTCATGCACTCGAATCCCAAGGAATCTGGCACAGGCTCCATCATCGCATCCAACAAGCCTTACAAACTCTGAACCATGCTTATGAAAGAATCCTTCAGATCGCCTTACGACATCGACGCAAGGTCTTATTGGGTGTCGTCTGTCTGTTCTGTGGTTCGCTGCTGCAACTGTATGGAATTGGCCAGGAATTTTTCCCGCAGAATGATGCAGGGCAGATGACGCTTTACGTTCGTGCCCCTTCGTCCAGCCGCCTGGATGCTACAGAACATCTGATCGAAGGTGTCGAAGCCTTTCTCAAGGAACAAATTCCCGAGCGTGAGCGGAAGATGATCGTCTCGGAGATCGGGGTCAATCCCGATTGGTCGGCCGCTTACACGGCGAATGCCGGGCAAATGGACGCAGTCATTCGGGTGCAATTCACCGAAGACCGACGCTACACTGCTCAAGAGTATGCGATTCGTCTGCGCCGAGCCTTCAACTCCGATCCCCGTTTTGAAGGAAAACTCGAAGTGGCATTTGACACTGGAGGAATGGTTTCGGCCGCTTTGAATTTTGGGGCATCCTCGCCGATCGACATCACCATCACCGGCGGCAAACCACGCGAAGCTATGGACCTGGCCTACCGCATTCGAGCGCGGGTTCGGCAGATTCCCGGTGCAGCAGACGTTCGCGTGCTTCAGCGACTTGATGCTCGTTATCTGCGCTTGGAAGTCAACCGGGAACTTGCAGCCACCGTAGGGCTAAGTGCCCGAGATGTCATCCAACAAGTCGTCGCCGCGATGAATTCGAGCATGTCGCTCCAGCGAACTTTCTGGATCGATTCGGAAACAGGCAATCAATACTTCGTTGCCGTGCAATACCCTGAAGATCCTCAACGGAATCTCGATTCGCTCAAAACCGTGGTAGCTACCGGTTCCAAGTCGAACCAACCGGTCTACCTGAGCAGTTTGGTCAGTTTCGTCGAAGACTCCGCCCCAGTGGAAATTACCCACTCGGCTTTGAAACGCACCATCAATGTTCAGGTGAATACGGAAAACCGCGATATTGGGAGTTTGGCCAATGAGATTCATTGTGCTTTGCAAGAGATTCCGGTGCCCAAGGGAATGATGGTCGAACTTCGTGGTGAATACGCCCGGATGAAAGAATCGTTCCGTAATCTCAGCGGGGGATTAGCCTTAGCGGCAGTATTGGTATTTCTGTTGATGGCTCCCCTGTTCCGCTCGTTCGTGATGCCACTCATCATTCTGTTCACCATACCACTGGGGCTGATTGGTGTGCTGACGACACTGTACGCGACGAAAACGACGCTGAATGTGCAATCCGAGATGGGGGTGATCTTCCTAGTAGGAATTGTGGTTTCCAACGGAGTATTGCTGTTGGATTTTGCTAATCAGCAACGCAAAGCAGGACTCAGCGTGCACGATGCCATCGTCCGAGCCGCCGCCATCCGCTTTCGCCCGATTTTGATGACGTTCTTGGCTACTTTTCTGGATCTGCTCCCCTTAGCCATCGGTATGGGCAAAGGTTCGGAATCGATCACCCCTCTGGCCAGAGCGGTTGTTGGCGGGCTGTTAACTTCTACCATGCTGACTTTATTGGTGGTTCCGATCCTGTATACAATGCTAATACGCGACAAAAAATCGGTCCCATCGGAAGAAACCCTTGAAGGATCGACGGAGCGGCTTACGTTGCCATCACCAAATGAGGAGAAATCGTCATGAGCCGCAAATACCGTTCGCGCCGACTGATCCTCAGCGGAATCATGGCGATTCTCACTGTGGGAGCGGTGGGGATTGTTATGTCAGGCACTGGCAGATTCCCTTCGCCCATTGTCGGGGAGGTTGACCCCACCCCATCAACGGGAGAGACAGCAGCGTTTCCGGTAAAAATCATTCGTCCCATCCGCGATCCATCCTTCCGCATTGCGGTGCGGCGATTGGCACAGGTCGAAGCCTTCTACGAAGCCCATTTGTATCCGCAAACTAGTGGCGTGGTGAATTTTGTTGGCAAAGAAATTGGTGAACCGGTGTACGCCGGTGAACTGTTGGTTTCTATTGACGTACCAGACTCAGTTCGCGAATTGGAGCATAAAGAAAGCATTGTTCGCCAACGAGAACGAGAACTCGAACTAGCGCGAACACAGCTCAAAGTAGCAGATGCGAATATCAAAATTGCTGAGGCCAAACTCCTGCAACGCGAAACGGATGTCGATTCCGCTAACGCCTTGATGCAATTTCGCCAGAAGCGTTTGAGTCGGCTTCAGTTGCTGGCTTCACGCGAGGCGATTGGTAGTGAATTGGTCGAAGAACAAGAGCAACATTTCCTGGCTGCCCAAGCAGCGCAGCGAAGCGCCCAGGCCGCTGTGCTGGCTGCGAAGGCGGATCTCTCGGATGCCTTAGCCAAGCGCGAATCTGCGGAAGCCAGTGTCCGTCTGGGGCAAGCCATGGTGGAAGTGGCTCGCAGGGAGGTTGAGAAGGCACGAGTAGCCGTCGAACTTGGCCAGATTCGTGCTCCGTTTGATGGCGTGATCGTTCGCCGACGCGTCGATCCAGGTTCAGTGATTCGTAGTGGTACTTCGGAGCCGATTCTGGTCATCGCCCGTCTGGATTTGGTCACTGTCAGTGCCAAGATTCCTGATGATGCAGCTCCGTTTGTTTCCCGCGATTCGGAAGTCGAAATCCGCATCGACAAACTGCCTGGCATCACGCTGCGTGGACGGGTCACACGGATGCAGCGTTCGATTGACCCGCTTGACCGCACGATGCGGATCGAAGTGGACTTATTTATCGGCGACGATGTTCAGTATCGCAAATTTATCGCACGCCGGCTGCAACTGAGTCTGATTCCCTTGACCGGCGGCTTCCATTGGCCAACCTTGGGACTACTTAAAATCACCGATCCCCAAATCAACCCCGATTGCAAAGGAGTGGGGGATCGTTTGCCGTCGCGTCCGATGGCTTTGCGGTTGTACGGCAAAGACCGCCTTTTGCCGAAC
>CALEEC010000399.1 GCA_937949245.1 uncultured Gemmataceae bacterium
CTACACTGGCCGCGAAGTGCCGCCCCGCAGCCGACAACACTGCCGTTTCGCCGACCTGGCACCCCAACTGATACCCCCAATCCGCTTGTCGCGCTCGCTGGGCCAAGCGAATCGACGGGATCATCCCGCCACATTTCGACAAACGCAGATTGAACAATTGGCCACACTTCAAAGCGATGGCCGTCTCGGCATCGTGCATCGAGCAGAGCGACTCATCGAGCATGATCGGCGTCTGCACTCGCAAGCGAATCTCTGCCAATTGGGCCAACTCGGCATGAGGCACGGGTTGCTCGACACTCGTAATGCCGAACGGTTGCAGTTCGGTAATACGTTCGACGGCTTGCGTGGCCGGCCAGGCTTCGTTGGCGTCAATCCGCAGGTCCATCCGTCGGCCCACGATCCGACGCACCCGACGCAACCGAGCCACATCGTCGTAACCGGGGATGCCGACTTTTACTTTCAACTGGTCAAAGCGGTTCAACCGCATGGCCCAAGCGGCGAAGCGGAGTCGCAACCCCCGGGCCGAGGTAATGACACCGCTATAGCGAACCCAGGCTTGCGGTTGATACAGTTCCGGCGCGAGGATGCGTGTCACTGCGGACAACGGTTCGCCAAAATGTTGACCGAAGGCATCCAACACCGCTAATTCGACGGCGCAGCGAGCGGCATTGCCGACACGACCGCGTTCATCGCCGGGCACCGGATTCAAACGCAACCGCTCGGCCCAATGGACCGCCTGCACAAAGTCGCGACATGGTTCCAACTGCGCCCGCAGATCCGTAGCACGGAGCAACGCCAACGATTGCTCGATGGTTTCGCCGGTGACGTAATCCCGTGGCACCCCTTCGCCGAAACCGATAATCCCATTGTCCAAACGACACCGCACTAGCACGTTTTCCGTCTCGGTGCGTGCATGCGATGCATGTCGGATGGCCTTTTTCAAAGGAATCCGAATACGGAACGCGGTCAATTCGGCAATGTGCATCCGTCTCTCGTGCCCCCAACGCGTGTCCCTCGTGCCCCCAACGCGTGCAACCGTCCCATCACGGCTTCCATTTCTTCGGCGCGTGCCAAGATTCCTGCACACTGTCCAGCATGAGCTACCCGCGGTTGCTCGGCAAGGCAAGAGAGGAAAGATCGTACTGCAACGCCTTGGCCCCCAGGCCGGACTTGGCCAAGGAAGGATTGTACCGCCACGCAGATGGGGTTGAAACTTCGGGCGAGGTAGAAGGGTACATTTCGTCAGTCTGCCCTTGCTTGCGTCTGACTCGCGAAGAAAGAGAAGCACGATGAGCGACACTTCTGCACCGGCGTCGTCGGTTCGATTGCACGATATCGATGCCCTGCGTGCCTTTGCCATGCTGTTGGGCATCGGGTTACACGCGGCTTTGGCTTACGGGGGCACGCCGTGGTTGGCGGTCGATCCGACCCAAGACGAATTTTTCCGCTGGTTTTTTGAGGCAGTGCATGGATTCCGCATGCATTTGTTCTTCTTTGTCAGCGGATTTTTCACCATGCTGTTGTGGCGTCGCCGGGGGTTGAACTCGCTGCTGATTCAGCGATTCCAACGAGTAGGGGTGCCGTTCTTGCTGGGGTTCTTTCTCCTGGTGCCGGCAATGCAATGGGTCACGGTCTGGTCCGCCGAGAATGTGCCGGACCAACTGCCCACGCAGACGTTTGGCAAATCGGAATTGGTCGAAGCGATCCGCAAACGCGATACGGCCGCGGTGCAACGACTGGTCGGCAGCGGTGCCGATGTGGATAAAGCTGATCCACAATTCGGCATCCCTCCGCTCAGTTGGGCGGCACTGCTGGGCGAAGTGGATAGTGCCCGAATGCTGCTGGACGCCGGGGCCGATGTCAACGTCCGTGCCCGCGATGGCACTCGACCGTTGCACAGTGCCATGTTCTTGGGTCGGCCTCGTGTGGTCGAACTGCTGTTGCAACGCGGGGCCGACCCCGAAGCGATCGGCGGACGCGGCGAAACTCCGCGAGATGTTGCCAATACCGACACGCGCATCACCTTTGTCTTGGCCACGCGGGTGGGAGTCTCGGCGTTCGATCTGTTCAACGTCCGCAATCGTCGCAAAGAGTGTCTCGCCATCCTTGACCAATATTTAGAACAACAGGGCCAAAGTTGGCTACACCCGGTACGCGATCAGGTCAAAAAATGGCGTGCCCAGTATCGGGAATGGATCAGTTCCTCACGCTGGCAAGTGAAACTGAGTTTCACCGGCCCCAAGGTGCATTTGATCCTTTCCCCGCAATTCGCTCATCTGTGGTTCTTGTGGGATCTGTGCTGGTTTTTGCTGTTCTTCGCGCTGGCCATCATGGTGATCTGGTATCTCCCCTTGCCGCGCTGGTTCGGCTACCTGATTTTGCCACGGTTTCGTTTGTTGTGGCTGATTCCGCTGACGATGCTCCCGCAAATGTTCATGGGGGCTTTCGCCAATACGATTGGTCCTGATACCGCTATTGGTGTGATACCGATGCCCCATTTGTTAGCCTTTTACGGCATCTTCTTCTTCGCGGGGGCGGCCTACTACGACAGCAATGATGAACAACGTCGCTTGGGGCGATGGTGGTTTTTATGGCTGCCGTTGGCCGCTTGGGCGTTCTGGCAAGCCAAGCAAACGTTGGGCGACGTAGTCGTTTCCGGGTTCTGGCAGGTGCTGTATGCTTGGGCCATGATCTTCGGCTTGATGGGCTTTTTCTATCAGATTCTCAGTCGCGAATATCGCCTCGTGCGTTATCTGTCCGATACCTCGTATTGGTTGTATCTGACGCATCTGCCGTTGGTGGTGATGGTACAAGCGTACATTCGTGGTTGGGATTATTCCCCTTGGCAGAAGTTTCTCATCGTCTGTGGCACGGTTACGGGAAGCCTGCTGATCGTCTATCATTTTCTGGTACGTCCTACTTATATTGGCGTGATCCTGAACGGTCCACGGCGCAAGAAAGAACCATCCGCGAGCAAGCCCGCTGCCGAGGATGCCCCCTCTTCGACGCCGACTCGCCCGGAAGTTTCCGCTCCCCAAGCTGTGTAGATGCCGGCTTGACCTAGACCAGGAGCCGACGACGCGAGTCGTCGGGGGGTTCCAACACCTCCCACCGGTCACTGACGTTCCCGGCTCGCCTGGAGCTGAAAACGCCAGTCGTCGGGGGGTTCCCCCCATCGACTCACATCGACGGCTCGCCGGGGCGAGGCGCAACGAGACCGTTCCTTCAACCGACGTAGACGGCTCCCAAGAAGGTGGCTTCAAAGCCGTTGTCTTGTTCGTGCAGTAGACCGCCCGACAACGGATCGATCCAACGCAAGCGATGGGCTTGCCCCAATGAGACACCGGCCAACGCGGGGACGTTGTTCCATTCGGTCCAGGTGGTTTGCACTCCACTGCCCGGTAGGACGAAGTCGGTGAACTGCGTACTGTCGGCACGGAAACCACGTACCCGAGCCGAGCCACCGCTGGTCATCGCGACAAACACTTCGTCCCCCGCGACACCGTCGATGTTGCCCGTCGTGATCTGAATGCCGCCGGCAAAGGTCGGATCAAAGGCCATCCATTCGATCAGCAATTGAGCATTTAACGCGCTGTAGACGCGAACATGGGGGCCACCTCCCGGACCTGCGCCGGTGATCACCTCGGCAATCCCATCCCTGTTGATGTCGCCCGTCGCTACGGTCACTCCACCGCGGAACGCCACATTGTAGGCCATCCATTCGGACAGCACCTGCCCATCACGACGGTAGACACGAACATGCGGTCCACCGCCGACGCCGGTCCCGGTCACGATCTCGGCCAAGCCATCGCCGTTGACATCCCCGGCCGCCACGAATACGCCATCGCGGAAGTTCGGGTCGTAGGCGAAGAAGTCGGCCATCACCGACAAGTCGTTGCCATTGAAGACCCGCACTCTCGGTCCACCGCCGACGCCGGTGCCTACGATAATGTCTTCGACCCCATCGCCATCGATGTCGGCCGAAGTCACCGTGACCCCGCCGCGGAACGTCTCTTCGTAAGCGAAGAAGTCGAATTTCTTCGTGCCATCGAGGTTGTGGACTATCACCCGGGGTCCGCCTCCCAGCGCGGCTCCCAAGACCAGGTATCGCGTGGTCACCGGCACCGGCCCGCTGCCCGAGCCACCTCCCGGCCCACTGATGACGGTCTGCATCTGACGATAAGGCACCACCAACGTCGGCGAAGCGAGGTTCGCGTTGCCGGCCGTGTCGATGACCGCCCCGGCGTTCAAACTCAAAGCGATCGTCCCCAGTTGGGCTTGCAAGCCCCCCACCGTGACACGCCAGAATTGGCCAGAACCGGTCACGCTTTGAATGACACCGCCGACATCACTGGTCAGCGTCAATCCAGCCGCCGTCAGGCCGAACACCGGTTCGCTAAATGCTACCAGGAACTCGACGGTCGATTGGACCGGCGAGGTCGGTTCGCCCGCTTCCAACTGCACGATGGTTGCCGTCGGAGCGGTGGTGTCGATCCGCAATGGCAGCAATCCCGACACTGCGACGTTGCCGAACCCATCGACCGCTTGCACCGAAATGACGTAGTTTCCTTCGGGCAACACGGCGGAGGCAGCCCAATTCCCCGCGGCGTCTGCGGTCGTGGTCGCGATCGGCACGGCATTGGCGAACAAGGTCACCGTGGCGTTCGCGGCCGCGGTGCCGGTCCAACTGGGCGTGGTAATCGAGGTCACACCATCGGTGGAAGAAATGCCATTATCCGAAGCCGGTGTCAGGCTGAGCGTCGGTGTCGGTGAACCGACTTGAATTTGCACGTTCAACGGTGTGCTGAGCGGTCCGGTGTTGCCGGCCTTGTCGGTCGCCTTGGCTTGGAAGGCATAACTGCCGTTGGCCAAGTTCAAGCTCGTGGTATCGAAACTCCAGCCCCCGAGGCCATTGGCTACGGTGGTGCCCACCGGATTGCCATTGATGAAGATCGTGACGGTGCTATTGGGTTCCGCCGTGCCTGACAGGACAATACGGTTGTCAGCCGTCAGGCCATCGCCCGGGGGGCCGGTATCGGGGGTGAAACCGGTCACCACGGGGGCCGCGGGAGCGTTCGTATCCACTGTGACGAACATCGGCATGCCCAACGGGCCGGTGTTGCCGGCTTTGTCGGTCGCTTGCGCTTGGAACGAATGCACGCCATCGCTGAAGCCCGTGGCCATAATCGACCAGGTTCCCATGGGACTCGCCGTCACTTTGCCCAGGCTAATCAGGCCGTGGAACACCTCGACGGTGCTGTGGGGTTCCGCGACGCCGCTAAGGGTCAACGTCGTCGCGTTGGTGAGGAAATCGCCCAGCACGCCGGTATCGGGACTGAAGCCGGTCACAATGGGCGGCAGCGGCGCGACGGTGTCGATGGTCACCGTGTAGTTCGGTGCTTTGGCCGAGACGTTCCCGGCCGCATCGGTCGCAGTCGCGATAAACACCTGTGGCCCATCACTCAGGCTACTGACGGTCATCGACCAAGTGCCCCCCGTGGCCGTCACCATACCTATCGACACATTATTGAGGAACACTTCGACCAGGCTATTGACCTCGGCCGTGCCGCTGAGCGTCAACACGGTGGCCGCGGTGATCTGGTCGCCCAGTGTCCCCGTGTCCGGTGTGAAGATACTGATGACCGGAGCCAGCGGTGCGATGGCATCGACGATCACCGGCAAACTGGCCGACTTCGCGGAGGTGTTGCCGGCCGCGTCGGTCGCTTGGGCACTAAAGCTGTGGCTGCCGTGGCTGAGCGTCGGTGTCAGGAACGACCAATTGCCGAACCCGTCCGCCGTGGTGCTGCCGATCGGCGTCAGGCCGTTGAAGATCGTCACCTTGGCTCCCGGTTCGGCGGTGCCGCTGAGGACGAGATTCTTCGCCGCGGTGATGCCATCGCTGGGGATGCCGGTATCCGGGCTGAACGTCAGCAATACCGGGGCCGATGGAGCGATCGTATCGACCGTCACCGTGAACAGACTAGAGAACGCACCGACGTTGCCGGCCAAGTCCATCGCGTTGGCTTTGAACGCATGGGAGCCATCGGTCAGGCCGCTGACGGCGAAGTTCCAATGGCCCAGACCGTTGGCCGTCGTGGTTCCGAGGCTGGTCATACCTTGGAAAACCTCGACGGTGCTGTTCGGTTCGGCCACACCTTGAAGGGTGATCGCGGTTGCTTGAGTGATTTGGTCGCCCAGAGTGCCGCTGTCCGGCGTGAAGCCTGTGATGCTCGGTGCCAGCGGTGCGAGGGTATCGATGGTCACGCCGAAGACGGCCGACAACGGGCCGGTGTTGTCAGCCCCATCGGTCGCGGTGGCCCGCAATTGTTGCAGGCCGTCGGCCAAACTCGGCGTGGTGAAGGTCCAATTGCCGAAACCATCGGCCAAGGCCGTCCCCAGTTGCGTCGGACCTGCGTAGACCGCCACTTTGCTGTTCGGTTCCGCGGTGCCCGTTAGCACCAACACGGTCGCCGAGGTCACTTTGTCGGTCGGAATGTTGGTATCGACGGTGAAACTGACGATCGTCGGCGCGGCAGGGGGTGTCGTATCGATGACAATCGCTTGGTCATCGGAGATGGACCCGGCTGCTCCCGGCACGGCCAGAGTGAGAATGGCCGGATTGCTACCGGCGATCAACCCCGATTGGCCGATGAAGCCGCCATTGAGCAGCAGCGACGCGATGCCGACGTAGTCCAGGTCAGCGCTATTTTCGCCGGCCGCCACAGTGTACAGGAACGTCAGTGTCGTCGTTGCCGAGCCGCTGGTGTACTTGACGTTGGCCCCCGAATTGAGCATCAAACTCGGTGTGCCGCCGAAGATTTGCACATTGACCGCTTCGCTGAAGGTCACTACGATCGGCACATTCGTACCAATGCCGTAAATCCCATCGGCGAGGCTGGCCGTCACTCCGACCACGGTCGGCAGTATGGTATCGACCACAATAGCTTGATCGTCGGCGATCGAACCGACTCCCCCCGGCATGGGGAGCGTGAGTACCGCGTCGTTGAGGTAGGCGTCGCGAATCGTGCCACCGTTGAGGTCCAATGCCGTCGTCGAAGCATAGTCGAGATCCGCGGAGTTATCACCGGCGGCCACGATGTAGCGGAAGGTCAGGGCGTTGCTGCCACTGCCTGACAGATAGTTGGCAAAGGCCGTCCCCGAGGTATTCATCGCGACGCGCGGCGTGCCCGTGACATACACCACCTCATCGAACGTGACTACGACATCGATGACCGCTCCAATGCCATAGGTGCCATTGACATTCGGCGAAACCACTTGGCTAACCGATGGATTCTGCGTATCAATCGAGAACAGATCGACTTTCGTGCTCGGAGTTACCAGGTTGCCTCCGGCATCCTTGGCATTGCTGATCTTCACATCGACATTCGCCAGCGTTACGTTGAGGTCGGCGACGTTGAAGACCGCTTTGAAAGTATCGCTATCCAGCCAGCTACTGGCCCCCGTATTGTAGGTAAGCGTACCGGTGGGATCTTCCACGGGGAAGCTCACGACGGGTTGGATGCTGGTGTTCATGGCTTCGCTGAAATCGATCGTCAGCCAGAACGTCGCGGTCCCGACATGAGCATCGGCAATGACACCGATATTGGGAGTAACATTCACGACCGTGGGGTCTTCGGTGTCGATGTCGAACACGTCCGCGAACGTGCCGACATTCTGCACCGTGCCGGTGTAATCTTTCGCGTTGGTCACCTGCACATCGACGCCGACAACCGACACGTTGGCATCGGAGACGTTGTAGGTGGCCACATACACCTGATTCGTGGACCAACTGCCCGAAGCAAAGGTCAAAGTGATCGGAGCCGTCGCGACGTTGGGCGTGAAACTGATCGTCGGCGCGAATGCCGTGTCCATCGCCTCGTCGAAGGTGACCGTCAGTGTGAAAGTGCCCGCTCCAACATGCAGATCGCTAATCAACGTCAGGTTAGGCACCACCGAAGTCACCGAAGGCGGCCCCGTGACATCGGTGAGGACGACATTATTCGGACTGCTCAGCGGATTGAACAGGATCTGGTAATCGCGTGGCGTGCCGGTACTGGTAACCACCGGAGCCTGGAAGTTCCCGGTCGTCACTCCACCGACGATGATCGGGAATGATTGCCACCGCGCGGGCACCAACGGCGGAGCGATCGTGATTACTTGCAACGTCGCCCCGCTGACCGTAGTCGTGCCACCGACGAGGATGCGGTCGTAATCGCTCCCCGGGGTCGTCCCCGCAAGTTCGATGACCAGGGTCGAAGCGGCATCGAGGTTCAGATTGCCCATCACCGTCAACGTCCCCGGCGAGGTGCCCGGTATCAGCGTTCCGCCGACGACGAAGAGATTCCCACCGATCGTACCGGTGCCGCTGAGCGTCGCCCCGGTATTGACGGTGACCGTCCCCGAACCTCCGAGCGTTCCCAGCAATTGCAACGTCCCCGCGTTGATGACCACCGGTCCATGGAAGCTACTGCTGCCGGAGTAGGTGAACGTCCCCGTGCCTTCCTTCACCAAGCCGCCAATGCCGGACAACACGCCTGAGTAGGTGGTCGTGGCGTTGTTGCCGCCCGTGGTCAGTGTGCCGGAACCGAGCGGCACCGCACCGGTGCCAGCCAACGAGCCGATCGTTTCGTTGTGTCCGTTGACGTTCAACACCGCCGGATGGGTTACCACGAATGCAGTCGAATCGCCCAAGGAGGTGCCGCTTTGCAGCACGAACGTACCGCCCAACAGTGTGATCGAACCAGTGTTCGCATCCAGCAGGGTGACATCTGCGGTGTCGCTCTCGTGCAGAAATTGGCTTGCACCGCTGCCCAAACTCTGCACGGACAAAGTCGCGACTTGCAATTGGATCGGTTGGACCAACGTACCGAAATCGCCAGTGATCAGCGTGATCGTGGCCGTGTTGGCCGTGACGTCGACCAAACCATCGGTATCGCTGACCGCCGCGCCGGTGATCAGTGTTGCATTCCCCGCGGCAGCCGTCAGCGATAGGCCACTGAGGCCATCGGTTTCTTCGATGAACAGATGGTTCGTCGTCGTGTTGGCCGTCAGGGTGACGACGGTGGTACGCACATCGATGCCCGTCCCCGCGAGCAACACCAAGTCGCTGGCTTGCAACAGATGCCCGCCTGTGCCGGAGGTGCCGTCGCTGATGCTCGTGGTCGTCTGCAATGTCAGGTTCTCGCTGCTCAAGTTGGCACTACCAACGATCTGAATCGTCCCCGTTTGCGTAGCGCTACCGAGGATGATGCGATGCGATGGGTTGGTGTTGAGCAACTGCAACTCGGCTTCCAGCAATTCCAGCATCCCCGGAGGGGCTGCCGTCGAACCGCCCAAGACGATGTTTTGCGTCGGATCGTGGGGGCGTAAGACGATGTCGGCACTGCCGGAATTTAGGCCAATGGTGCCACCGAGGTTCATCTGATCGGCGATCACCGTGATCGCGCCGGCATCGGTCGTGATACCTCCGCCGGCCAAGACCGTGAAGGTGGCATCGACGCCGAACAAGTCGATCAACACCGTTCCCCCCGTACTAGCCGAGGTATGAAGCAGACCGATCGACAGATTGCCCGGCGTGGTCTTTTGGATGTCGATGTTCCCCGCCGCGGTACTCATTGCCGAGATGACCACGTCGGCCGAGCTATTCACAGTGTCGGCCCGCAACACGATGTTGCCGCTGGTCAGCACCTGAGCGCTCAGCACGGTGACTCCGCTATCGTTCGGATCGAGCAGGTTGACATTCAAGCCGCCGGTCTGCGTTTGCAGCGACAGGGTGCCAACATCCACATCGATCGATCCCCCACTGCCCAGGCCGATGCCGATCGAAGCGATCAGCACGGCACTGCCGGTGGTCGTCACGTCGGCCAGGCTGTCGCTGGTGTTGTCGAGGAGCGAACCGCCGCTGGCCGTCAAGGTGATGATACCGCTGCCGGTGGTAACCGTGTTCAACACCAGGTCGCCCGTAGTCGTTGCGATCGCGATGTTCCCTGCGGCCAGAGCCGACGCGGTCAGTGATGCCCCGTCCGCTTCGGTGAGGAAGATACCACCGCTACCGGCGGACAGTTGCAAGGTCGCGACCTGGGTTTGGATCGGTGTGGCACTGGTGCCGATCGACGCGCTACCGTGGGCCGACACCAGCAGGGTACCGGTCCCGGCATTCCACAAACTCGCCGGTTGCGTGAAGACCGAACCGCCTTGGGAAGCAATCGTGATGGTGCCCCCCGAGCCGACGAGCACATTCGCCAGCGTCGCCGAGCCAGTGCCTCCGCTGGTAGTGTTGACGTTCAAGGTGAATGCCGACGCGGTCGTGTTGGTCGTCTGAATCGTGGTGCCTGCGGCTTGCGTGAAGCTCTCGCTGCCTGCCCCATCGAGGTTGGCATTCAGTTGAATCGTGCCCGATCCGGCGTTGATGTTGCCAACGCTCACCGCGTTGTTGGCCGAGCCACTGACGCCATTGGTCGTCACCACGCCTCCGCCGAAGTTCAGTTGATTCGAGCTGGCCACGTTCAACAAGCTCAACGGCGTGGTCGTGCCGATGGCGCTGAAACTGACATTGCGAGTGCCACCGTTGACCAGCAGACTTTCGCCACTGACCGCGTTGATGGCACCGGTAACGGCGAGGTCGGCCGTCGACAGGTGAATCGTCAGGTTTTCATCGAGTGTCACCGCGCCACTGATCGTGACCGCGCCGGCATCGGTCGGGTTGGCCGAATTGTCGGCGATCACCAGGCTGCCCAGCAGTTTGTTGACGTTTACGGCGGCGGAGTAGCTGCCATCGAAGACGGTGAGCGTGCCCGAGACGGCCGTCGCATCGATGCCAGCTTGGATGACCGCGAAGGCGTTGTAGCCGAAGATCAGCCCACCGATGGGGTCGAAGGTGGGGTTAGCGCCAATTAAGGTGCCGGTCCAAGTGTCATCGACGTACACTGCCGTCGGCGAAGCCACGCGGAGGACGACATCGTTGAAGTTGCCATCCCCGTCGGCATTTTGGTTGTACAGGATGTCGAAGAGAATGCCACCGATGGTGATCGAACTCCCTTGCAGGAAGGTGCCGCTCTGCGTTCCCGTCCCCAAAACGCGGACGATGACAAACTCGGTCCCCAGAGCCGGGACGTAGCTGAGCAATCGGGTGGCGACCAAATTCGCCCCGGCCAGATCGATATTCCCTCCCGCGACCAGTTGATCGTACTGCGTGCCCACCGTGGGGCCGTTCAGTTCGATGTGCAAGGTGGTGCTGGTCTGGAAGGTGACGTTGCCCCCGAAACTGAGTTGCCCAGATCCACTGTTGCCGGGGGTGACCGTACCGCTAGCGTTCAACGGCCCGGCCGCGGAACCGTTCCCGGTCAACAGCGTGCCGGTCACCGTCGTCACCGTACCGCTGCCGCTGTTGCTTCCCAACAGACGCAGGGTTCCGGCGTTGAGGTTGGTCGGCCCTGCGTAATTGTTCGTGCCCGAGAGCGTCAGCGTGCCGCTGCCCTCTTTCGTCACGCTGTTGGACGTCAGGGTACGGAAGAGATTCATCGCACCGTTGTCGATCGGCAAGGTGTAGGTGTTCCCCTGGTCGCTGGTGCTTCCGGTGGCCGAGATGCCGAAGCCATACGTCGTCGTCCAGTTGTTACCGCTAACCGCCCCAGCTCCGCCGATACCATTGCCGAAGCGAATTTCGATGGTGTGCCAACCGTCGCCGTTGACTCCCATCCCCAGGTCGATGCGGCCACCAAAGGGATTGTTCGTGGCCGATCCGGTCGATGTTGGTTGGTTCCAAGTGGTGTTGCGTAGTCGTAGTATGCCGTCGATCCAGATGGCGACGTTGTCATCGATGTTTTCGCCAAACGAAACGATGCCGTCGGCATCGTAGAATTCGCCGGTGTAGACCCAAGTGGTCAACCCGCTCCACATGGGAATCGCGTTGGTTTGGCCGGCGCGTGCCCCCGCTTGAATCATCCAGCCGGGATTAGCAAGGATCTCCTCAAAGCTACCACCCAAACGTCCTTCGCTCAGGCCGCTGACGTAGCCACTACGGCCGGTCAGCGGACCGCTGATCAGCGTGTCGCCGACTCCGTCGATGGTCAATGCATAATCGGCATCGACGGCCCCGGGGAGTGTCAGCAAATTGCCTGCCGTCGCCGAGACGATCGTCGAAGCCGCCCCGATGCGGAGCGTCCCGGCCAGGGTGTTGTTGCCGTTCTGGCTCCGCAAGCCTCCGTCCACCCCGCCGATGCCGGTGCTGCTGAGGAAGACGGTTTCCCCGGTGGTGATGCCTCCTTCTAAAATCAGCGCCGCACCGGGACTGACGGACGTGATGCCGCGTTGCTGCACAAATACCGTCGCGCCGGCACCGGTCAGACCGCTTCCATCCGCGATCAAGGGCAACACCGTGGCGCTGGCCAAGGCTCCGACGAAATTCACCGTCACCGTTCCGGGAGCAGTCCCCGTGACCGACACATTCCCCACCCCGATGCCCGGCAGAGCGGCCAAAGCCGTTTGAATGGCCGTCGCCGACGCATTGAACGGCAACGCAGCCGTTGTGGCACCACCGTAACTGAGGGTGAACGTCCCCCCGGTGACACTTCCCGAGAAAGTGATGAATTGTTGTTGATTGTTGCTTCCCAACGCCCCGTTCGAGGCCGCGATCAGCGCCCCTTGCTGAATTTGCAGTGACCCCGCAAAGGTGTTCGCTCCGGCCAGGCGCAGCGTCCCTTGCCCTTGCTTGACCCAGTCAGCATTGCTGACTATCGCAGGAATGTTCAACTCGACCGCGCCGGCTCCCTCATGGACCGTGACGAACCGTGGTCCATCCCCCAGAACCGTCGCATTCAGATTCAGGTTGCCGCTGATGGTCGCAGGCAAACTGGCATCCGTGGTTCCGCCGTAGAGGAACGTAATTAGCCGCGGAAGCCCCGAACTTGTTGCGTTGAGCGCCCAAGTTCCCGTCCCCGTATGCAGATCCGCAGCATAGATCGGCCCCACGGCCAACTGAAGGACACTCACCAAGTCGGAACGATTGTGGGTCGCCAGATCGAGTACCCCCGATGGAGTGACGATCACGGTCGAAAGATCGGCGATCATGTCGGTGGAATTGCCGACGTAGCGAACGACATCGGCATTGTCACCGCCGATGCCATCCCCCACGATCAGCGTTGCAGGAATGGCAATGGCAGTGCCCGATTTATCGAGCAGCAACGTCCCTTGCTGCACCCGCATGTTGCCACCACCGGTATTGCTCGCGCTACCAGCCAAAGCCAAGGTTCCGGCACCACTCTTAACCAATTCAGAGGTGAACGCCACGGTGGCCTGGAGTGTCAACGTCGAGGTGGGAGCGTCCACTGCGATGCTCGACAGCGATACACTGGTGATGCTGGTTGTTCCCGTTCCCCAAGATAGGACGGAACCGCTGACAACTCGCAATGCCCCCGTGTTGTACTGGCCGACTCCCGGCGAGGTCAACGGACCATTGACCAACCCTGTGCCGTTGAGTGTCAACGCCTCATCGCTAATGGTCCGATCGCCTTCCAACTCCAACGTTGCCCCGCTGTTCACCGTGGTTCCCCCGACGATCGAACCCAAGGCGGTGTCGCTCTGAATCCGCAAAGCACCGGCAGTGACGTTGACCGTTCCGGTGAAGGTGTTGTTGCCCGAAAGAGCCAGTCGGCCGGCACCGAATTTGAGGAATCCCCCGGCACTGCTGCCCACGGCTTGATTGACGATGTTCGTGGCGATGGCCAATTCCGTCGTCCCGGGACCATCGTTGATCTGGAAGTTCGATGTGCCCGGACCATGATTGGGGGCCAACAGGGCCAGTGCCCCCTCTCCGCTGATGGTCGCGGAAGCAGCGCTGGTAATCCCTGGTCGCAGGTCGACGGCTAACGTCCCCGACGAAGCAAACGGCGTGAAGGTGGTTCCCGCAGCCAAATTCAGCGTCGCGGCCGACGTAGCGCCGACGACCATGGTCATGCCACTGAGCGTCTCGGTGCCGGTCAAACCGCCCGGAGTCGTCGTGGAAATGCTGATCGACGCCCCCCCGCTGGCGGTGCCGGTCATCTGCGGCAGATCGGTGCCGGCCAAAGCGCCGATGAACATAATCGAGTAGTTCGTCACATTGTTGAAGCGGTAGCCGTTGACGAACACATTCCCCGTACCGATGCTGAGCAACGCCTCCAAAGCCGCCTGAACCGCCGATGCTGGTGCATTGAATGCCAATGGCGACGTGGTGTACGAGCCGTAGGTCAAGGTAAACGAGCCGGCGGATCCTGAAATATCGACACGTTGCACTTCGTTGGTAGTGACCACCGCACTGGGGAGCATCTCCACCGTGCCGGTCGATTGGATGATCAATCGGGTGGTGCCATCAGGCAATTGCTCCGCGGAGGCAAGTTGCAAGACGGCGTGGTTGACATTGTCACCAACAATGATATTGCCGCCACCGGCTTGATGGATCTGCCCCGGCGCGCGGTTGAGTCGTAGAGTGCCGTTAAGGATGACCGTGGAACCGGCATACCAGTTCCGCGAATTGCCGCTCATTTCCAGCAACCCGCTACCGACTTTGTACAGCGAGTGTGCCATCGCTGCATTGCTGCTGTTGGTGCCGACAATTTGGCCAATCAGGTTCAACGAACTGCCAGCATCGACGCCAAAATACGCGACCCGGGCCATGGTATCGGTAGTGGCCGAGCGCATCTCGATCCGACCATTGGTCGGCACCGACCAAGAGTTGTGACCGGCGAGGTTGCGGAGCGAACCGGTGAGATTATTCGCGTAGCCGGTGAAGTTGTTGTTCTCTGCCGGTAGGATCAGGTTCTTGTTGACGATATGGACCGGTGCCAAACTGCCATCGAGTTCGACCGCGGCGTTGCCTGCGACGAGAACAGTCGCATTGGTGCCGGCCCCGAACGCGCCCGAATGTGTTGCTCGGAGGATGCCCCCGTTGATGGTCGTGTTGCCGGTGTAGGTGTTGTTGCCCCCCAGAATCAGCAATCCCAGGCCGCCTTTGGTCAAGTTGGTTCCTGTGCCGCTGATGACGCCGTTGATCGTCGCCGACGACATGGCTTCGGTGCTGATCGTGGCATCGCCCAACAGCGTGAGGTTGCCCGTCAGCGTCAGTGTATCGCCCGGCGAACTGGTCAGCCCTCCCAACAGCAGGTTGCTGCCCACGCCCAAGCTGACATTGTTGGCCAGAGTCACCGCCCCCGAACGCGAACGCAAGGCATTGTTGGAGCCAGGGATAGCAAGTGTCGCATTCCCCAGCACCGTGTTGTCGGACACGACCAGAATGCCGGCAGTCAGAGAGATCGTGGCAGTCGAGGCAAACACGTTGTTGGGATTGGTCAGCACCAATGCGCCCCCCAGCGAGTTGCCCCCGGCTTTGGTCAGAAGATTGCTCCCCGAAGCGACAATCCGTGCGTCGATGATGAAGTCTTCCAAGTTGACCCCATCGTTGATCGTGAAGGTGGGGCTGGAAGTGCCCAGGTCGTAGGTTCCCGCGCCGATAATGCGTCCTGTCGCGCCGGCGGTGTAGTTGATGCCACCGCTGCTGGTCAAGGTGCCCCCAGCGTCGATCTGGAGCGTTCCGCCATGCACGAATTGGAGGGTACTGTTGATCGTCTCCGTGGCCGATCCAAGGTGGAAAATCGCCCGATCGTTGATGGTCACCGTCACGCCATCGGCGATCTGATCCGTTCCCGCCGTCGCGGTGTACACCAATTGGTCGGTGCCGGAAAAATTACCAATGATCAGGTCAGCGTTGATGGCAACGGCAGAACTGGTCTTGTCCAATTCGATGCTGCCATCCGCGAGAGTGATTGTTCCCGTGTTCGTGTTGCTTGTTGCACCTGCCAACCTCAAGATACCGTTGCCCACCTTTTGCAGGATTCCCGCACCGGTGAGCGAACCGGTCAAGGTCAACCGATCCGAAACCACGCCGATGACCGTCGCGGTGTTCAGCGAAATGTCGCCGGCGAAAGTGTTGTTCCCACTTTGGCTGAGGAGCGCACCTCGGCCGTCGTTGTTCACCCCCGCGCCGTTGAGGGTCAAAGGCTCCGCGGCGATGCTGATGCTGTTGATCAAGCGCAGTGCGGCCCCTTCGATGACCGTCGTCCCCAACGCGGTCGTTCCCAAGGCATTGCTGTGCCCTGCGGTCAACGTACCGCGACGGATCAAGACCGCTCCGCTAAACCCGCTGTTGTCGCCCTGCAAGGTGAGATCCGCAGGTCCGGTCTTATGCAGCAGACCTGACCCTGTTAAGTCGGAAGCGATCGTCAGATCGGCATCGGTGTAATAAAGTTGCTCGCTGGCCCCCGTGGCGATGCTTCCGCCCGAAATGCTACTGCTACTCCCCATCGCAATGATTCGGCCACTGGTGATGGTGAGGGTACTTCCCAACGTCGCGGAACCACCGACTAGCATGAGGGCATTGATCGTCGTCGGGACGAGAACC
>CALEEC010000400.1 GCA_937949245.1 uncultured Gemmataceae bacterium
GCTTCGCGGACTTTCTGCACAGCGGGGAGCAGCAGGCCAATCAAGACCGCGATGATGGCAATGACGACTAACAGTTCGATCAGAGTGAATGCGGACCAGCGAGACCGAGACATGATTTCTCTCCGATAAATAAACAAAAAATGACTCACAGATACCTCACTGTGAGGAGCCATCCAGGACAATCACCCCCACGCAGAGGAATGTCACACTTCTGCTGCGCAGTTATGATTCGTCGAATTAATAGTAATGCTTAGTAAGTCGGCAAAACAGGAGAGGTACTACTTTGCGAAAGTAGTGCATTTGCCGCGAGTAATTTCAGTGTAATTAACCTTTTCCCCTAAGGCAACTTATTTCTGAAAAATTATGAAAAACTTCGGGATAAAAGACGTTCGATCACAACACTGATTGGGCAGTTTGTGAATTCCCGATGAGTGTAACGGCGATTTTTCACCGAACGGACACAAAAATCCCCAAAAAACGAAGGATAAGCAAAGAAATCGCTAACTCTTGGGAGTATAAAGAAAAGAAAATCACTTCCCCTTGGGAGGATCCTTGGGAATATTGTTCTTCAATGGTTGAGGGAATAACACTTCGATGATTTCCGAAACACGCTCGCGACGTGCAGGCAGTCGAACATAGATCCATTCATTGGCACCTCCCGATTGAAGGGTGGGATTCTCGGAAGGTGGAAATTGTTTCTGGATTTTGTGACGCAGCTCCTCGGCCTTGCGGGCATTGGCCAGACGCACGAAAGCAGAAAGGAAACCTCTCTTGTCTTCTTCCCAACGATAGGCCAGTGAGATGCTTGGCAGCAACGCCCCATCAACGTTAGGCAATCCGAAGGGCAGCGAAACACCAGCCTTCCCCAGCAAGCGGAGCGGACCTAAGGCGTTGGACCAATCTGGGGAATGTGCGGCCAACCAAATCAGTGAATCTGGAGCAAGTTTGGCTTCTATCAATTCGGAAACCTCTGGCTGTAACCGCGCGCTGCTCTGGGCCGCATTCGGGGGAATTTCCTGAAAATCGCGGGCGTTTAACGTGACCACTAGCGTTTGATCTTGGCTAAACCAGGCAAACAGCTCGAGGGGAAACTCGTTGGTGCGGATGCTGTAGATGGTTCGGCCGGCTTGCTCTTGAGTGCGCGCTTTCCATTGGGTACGCAACGCCGATTGGTCAAGTGGATGTCGCGTTTGCATTACCAGTACCAAGGGGGGAAATGCCCCACCACCTGCTACGGCTGGTTCGAGGCGTGCGCCGAAAACGAGCGAATCGATCTCTTCGATGGGAATGCCGATCGTGGTGGTGAACAGTTCTAAAAGACGGTTCGGAAGTCCGAACTCCCGGAGGGCAGTAGGAAGATCGGCAGAACGTGTGCGGTCCAGGGAATCGATCATTTGCCCGACATGCAGGCCGATGACTGCGTTGGTGCGTTCGGGAAGATAACCCAGCCCCGGAAGTTCCCCAGGTTTGCGCACCGGTACTCCCTGCGGAGCAGGAGTGGAGACGACTTCCGCAGGCGGTGGCTCGCGCAGCAGCATTACCAAAAGCCCCAATGACAGTCCTAATCCGCCGAGTGCCCCCACTAGGAGCAAAGAGCGCCTGACCGAATGGATGGCGCGTTGTTGTCGCATCGCTTGATGGCGAAGCCGGGCTTGTTCGAGAGCATCCGCCAGTGCCGGGGTGTTGGGCGAAGCAGGGGCAGCGGCTTCGGCGGAATCCTTGCAAGGAAACGATTCCTCGCACAACGGGCAGACCAAACGACCCGAGGGCGGCAAGACCGGGGGAATGGGAACTTGAGCGTTGCAAAACGGGCAAGAGCAGGTGTTTGCGGTGGTCATGCCGATACCTCGCAGCGGTTGCCGATCTTTCGTCGTTGTCATTGTTACCCGAACCAGGCGTTCCGTCCAGCGGCGAGGTGGTTTCGTCCAACGGCGAACAGGTTCCATCCGGTCAGCGAGAAATGGGAAAGTCGCAGTCCGTTTCAAGGTAGGTGGACCGGATGCGGTCCGGTGGTCCGCATTGACCGAATTTTCGACTTGTCTTAGACTGACCAGAACGGTCAAGCTATTCGCGGTGGCGTATTGTGCCGACCTCCCTGCGGAGACAGGATCTATGGCGACGGAAACCAAGTTGGATCAGAGTCTATTCGAGCGAATCGGCGACAAAGTGTCCTTGATTTTCGAGGGATTTGTCGGCACGTTATCTCGAATACTCGGGGCCAGTAACGAACGGGAGGTCCAGTCGTGTGGCTACTATCGGACCAAAGATCCCGACAAGCCCTACTACATCAAACCTGGCTCGATCCTGGCTCGGATTAATGATCTCGAACCGAAGATGCAGGCATTGAGCGACACCGATTTGAAAGAGTTGTCGCTGAAGTTTCGCCAACGGATCGCCGACGGCCGCAAAGCCGGTTACAACGATGCCAACATTTTGGAAGAGATCCTCCCCGAGGCCTTCGCCGCTTGTCGCGAGGCCGGTTGGCGCACCAAACGCATGCGCCACTTCGATGTCCAGCTTTTGGGCGGTATCGTCTTGCATCGCGGCGGCATTGCCGAGATGGTCACCGGGGAAGGAAAAACGCTCGGCGCCACCTTACCTGCGTTTCTGAATGCTCTGACGGGGGAAGGCGTGCATGTCGTTACTGTCAACGACTATCTGGCACGCCGCGACTGCGAATGGATGCTGCCGATTTATCATGCCTTGGGGGTGAGCGCCGGTTACATTCAGTCGGACATGGATGCGATCGCTCGACGCAAAGCCTACGATTGCGACATCACTTACGGCACCAACAGCGAATTCGGCTTCGACTATCTGCGGGATAACATGAAGCCTGCCCGATGGGGGGATCCGGCTTTCCCGCCGCATCTGCAACAAGTGCAACGCAAGTTGAACTACGCCATCATCGACGAAGTGGACAACATCCTCATCGACGAGGCCCGCACGCCGTTGATCATCTCGGGGCCCGCTTTCAGCGACGTGCGGCGTTACGAAGAAGCCAATCGCATCGCAGTCGCATTGACGGAATTGCAAAAGAAGGATGGGCCGGGCACCTATTTCGAGGTCAAGGAAAAGGAGCATTCCTGCCACCTGACCGACGCTGGCATTCGCAAAGCGGAAGAACTCGCGGGGGTCGAGAGTTTCTACACGCCCGGCAACATGGAATGGCCTCACCTCATCGACAATGCCCTCAAAGCGCATCATCTGTACCACAAGGACAAAAAGTACATGATCATGCGCGACCGCGACAGCAATGAGCTTAGCATCGTCATCATCGATGAATTTACCGGTCGGGCGATGTTCGGCCGACAATGGAGCGATGGTCTGCATCAAGCGATCGAAGCGAAACATGCCCGCGAAGGGGTGAGAATCAAACAAGAAACGCAAACCCTGGCCACCATCACCCTGCAAAATTACTTCAAGCTGTACAAGAAACTCGCGGGCATGACCGGCACCGCAATGACGGAAGCTACCGAATTTTGGAAGATCTACGGCCTGAACGTCGTTGCCATTCCGACCAATCGCCCCCTGCGACGCAAAAATTACCCCGACCTGATCTATCGGACCGACAAAGAAAAATGGGATGCCGTCGTCCAAGAAATTGAACGGGTCCACAAATTCGACACCCTGATTTTGAATTGGAAAAGCGACTTTGTCTACCAGGCGAAAGTCAACAAACAGTATCCCAACTGGATGTACGAAGACGAGATCCTCGGCGGAGCGGTTATCAAAGGGGAGATTACCAAAGAATCGGAAACCGAGATCGAGGTTCTGTGCCATCCCGATCAGCAGAAACGGACGGTGCCCCGCTCCGCTGTGGTGCGTATCGAACGCAAAGGCCGACCGATTTTGATCGGTACCACCGATGTGGCCAAGTCGGAAAAACTCAGTGCGATGCTCAAACGTCGGGGTATCAAGCACGAGCTGCTCAACGCGAAACCCGAGTATGTGGCCCGCGAGGCCGAGATTGTTTCGCAAGCGGGTCGTATCGGCGCAGTGACCATCTCCACCAACATGGCCGGCCGGGGAACCGACATCATTTTGGGCGGCAACCCCGAAACCTTGGCTTGGATGCAACTGAGGGACAAATACCCCAGCCGTCTGGAAGTGCCGGACGATGTTTGGAAGCAAACGGTGGAAGCGATCGAAGCGAAGGAGAAAACGCGCGAAGAGGGCCGACGTGTCGCCCAGATGGGCGGTTTGTACGTCATCGGCACCGAGCGTCATGAAAGTCGGCGGATCGATAACCAACTTCGCGGCCGAGCCGGTCGGCAAGGCGATCCGGGAGCGTCGCGCTTCTATGTTTCGCTGCAAGACGATTTGATGCGATTATTCGCCGGCGAATGGGTCGCGAAAGTCCTCACCCGTCTGGGCATGGAAGAAGGCCAAGCTATCGAGTCCAGCATGGTGACTCGACGCATTGAAAAGGCCCAGAAAAAAGTCGAAGAATATCACTTCGAGATCCGCAAAAACCTCCTCGAATACGATGAGGTCATGGACTAT
>CALEEC010000401.1 GCA_937949245.1 uncultured Gemmataceae bacterium
CATCGCGATGGCTTCCGCTTCGGTAAAAACATAAGGACAGGTCAATAGATCCATCTCGTGGGCCAAGCGGATCATTTCGACTTCCTTATCGAAGCCCATTTCGGTTTCTTCCAAGTTGCGGCGAAATAGTCCATCGTATAGGCCGACTGTGGGAAAATTTTGCACTCCGCTGAAGCCGACATCACGGAGCTGGCGGAGGAACAGTTTCATAATCCGAAACGGATCGGTGCCACAGACTCCAACCAATACCGGAGTTTTTTGCACCACCGGGAGTACCTCTCGTGCCATATCCAAGACGATTTGATTGGCATCGCCGTAGGGCATCATACCGCTGAGGCTTCCCCGACCTGCCATGCGAAATCGGCCCGAATTGTAGATGATGATCAGGTCGATACCACCGGCTTCGGCGCATTTCGCGCTAATTCCTGTGCCGGCTCCACCACCGATGATCGGTTGTCCTTTCGCGATTTGTGCATGAAGCCGACTCAAACATTCTTGCCGGGAAAAAAAGCTCATGGCGCTGGCTTCTCCTTATTTAATCTGAGGCGGGGATGGTGGCTCGTTGCTCGTCAGGAGACCACCACCAGCCATTCGGCTCATGGTGCTGGCTTTTCCTTTTCCTCTGAGGCAGAAGGTTGGGGAAAAACCGATGGAATCGAGTCCTTTTCTCCCTCGGGCTTGGCACGTTTCTTGGGCAGCAACAAGGCGAACAATTCCAGCACGATGACGAGAACGACCCCCATGCCAGCCATCACGGTGGGAACGCGATAATAGATGTACGGATCGTTCACGGGTTGCTTCAGTTGGATTTCGATCATGAGAACAAACAAGTAGGCGAATCCCAGCCCGAAAAACGCCAAAGAGACGGCAACCGGCACAGCACGCCGAACGACGCGGAGGCAGAAATCTTTCATCGTACATTCCCCAATTCACCCACGAAACCTCCAGCCGACTGGATCGGCAAAATATCCAAGTCGGCCGAGGAAGGAGGGAACCTAGGTAGTGGTAGCGATTGTGGCACGGATGGCCAATCAATATGTAGCACGCCCACCGCTGATGTCGAAACAAAAGCCCGTGGTGAAACTACATTCGGGACTAGCCAAAAAATGCACCAAAGCCGCGACTTCCTCGGGTTTGCCTGTGCGGCCCAGAGGAATCTTGGATAGCATCATGTTGATTTGTTCTTGGTTCAACTGCTCCAAGATCGGTGTTTGAATCACGGCAGGCGAAACCGAATTGACGCAGATATCGCCCTTGCCCACGAGTTCTTTGGCTAGAGATTTGGTCAAGCAGATCACCGCGGCTTTGCTGGCCGAATAGGGGGCCATTTTCGGATTGCCTTCTTTGCCGGCAATCGATGCAATGTTGACGATGCGTCCATATTTCTTGGCGATCATGCCCGGCAATGCCATTTTGCAGCATAAGGCCAAGCCGACGACGTTGATGTTCAACACATATTCCCAATCGTCGCGGACAAGCTCCCAGATCGGCAGGTCACGTCCCTTGCGCGAAGCGACACCGGCGTTGTTGACCAAAATATCGACTGGCCCCGCTAGGCTCGTGATGTCTCCAAAGATGCGTTCCAGATCCGCTTCTTTGGTCAGATCACCGACCAAATCGATTCCCCCGATCTCTGCTGCTACGCGCTGGGCGTTTTCCCGCGACAGATCAAACACCCCCACTTTAGCTCCTGCCGCAGCTAAACGACGACAGATCGCCTCACCGATCCCTTGCCCCCCCCCAGTGACGACGGCCACTTGTCCATCGAGCCGAAAAAAAGCATTGGCGTTCATCATGTTGGACCTCGAAAAGTGCTTCGGAAGTCGGTAGAAACGCTTGACCCACTTCCGACAAGGTTTACCATACAACCGATTGTTCCATGTGAGGGAGCATATGACTTTCCCCTCGGATTGGCTTCAACGAAGGATGCGCGACGGATGAAAACCCTGCGTCCCGGCGAGAGTCAGCATTCGTTGGCAGTGTTCATCGACTTTGAAAACTTGGGACTTGGTTTCGGAAATCGTCGCGATCGTTTTCACATCGGCAAAGTGCTTGAACGCTTGGTGGAAAAGGGAAAAATCGTTGCCAAGAAGGCGTATGCCGATTGGAATCGCTTCAGTTCCTACACAGCCTCGCTTCATGAAGCGGCCATTGAATTGATCGAAATTCCTCGACGCAGCCAAACCGGCAAAAACTCTGCCGACATCCGCTTGTGCGTCGATGCGATGGACCTCGCCTATTCCAAGGATCATATCGATACTTTTGTCATCGTCTCTGGAGATAGCGACTTCTCCCCATTGGTGTCCAAATTGAAAGAGTTGGGCAAACACGTCATCGGGCTGGGACTGGCCGACTCGACTTCCGAATTGCTACGCGACAATTGCGATGAGTTCATCTACTATGAAGATCTCGATCGTCCCACCGGCATTACCGCGGAGATACTGAGCGATGTCTCTGAAAAGAAACGCAAGGTCTTCGGCCTACTATTGGAGTCGTTGTTAGCTCTGCGACGCGAAAACAAAGAGGTACTCTGGTCGTCGATGATCAAAGACACGATGAAACGCAAAAAGCCTTCCTTCAACGAGGAGTATTACGGCTACCGCACCTTCAGCGAACTATTGGCCGATGCCGAAGCCCATAAGTTGGTCGAATTGGAAAAGCACAAGACCAGCGGCACTTATGTGGTCACCCGCTTTGGTTCAGAACTGCTTACGAAGCCAGCGGTTTCCTCTCCTTCCGACAAGAAGGAGAATCCTCCTCGCAAACGACGACGAAGCAGTTCCAAGAAACGCAAAGCTGAAAAATCATCACCCCCTGCCGATACTCCCACGCCTCCCCAGTCTAGCGGAAACATATCGACAGCGGCCCAGGTGAACACAACTCAAATTCCCGCCACCGAAGCTGATACTTTCGGTGCGGGAATCGATGTTTGACGGTGCGAATCAGTTTTGATCGATGGTGGACGGTGCGTCCCGTTTAGGCCGATAGACCGTGGAGCATTCCAGTGGAATCGCCCAAACTGGCGACTTTGACGTTCATCCGATCCAACAGGGCTAGCCATAGGTTGTTCAATGGCGTTTCTTTCGGGAACACCACATGTCGCCCCGGCAGCAAGGTGCCACATCCCCGACCGGCCAACAGGATCGGCAGTTCATCGTGATTGTGACGATTGCCGTCTGAGTTACCGCTGCCGTAAACAATCATGCAATGGTCCAGGAGTGTGCCGTCTCCCTCAGTAATCGAGTGGAGTTTTTCCAACAGGTAGGCGAATTCCGAGATATTGAAGACATCGATGCGGCTAATTTTTTCCAGCTTCTTCGGATCGTTACCATGATGAGAGAGGTCGTGATGCCCTTCGGAGACGCCGATAAACGGATACGGCCGATTGCTCCCTTCATTGGCAAACACATGGGTAATGATGCGAGTGATGTCAGCTTGGAAGGCCAGCACGATCAAGTCGCTCATCAAGCGGAGGTGTTCGCGATAATCGGCGGGAATCTGCGCGGGTACCGGGTAGTTCGGCGTTGCTACGGGAGGCAGTTTCTCAGCTCGTTCGATCCGTTGTTCGATGTCGCGGATCGAGACAAAGTATTCGTCGAGTTTGCGAATGTCGTTGGCACCCAAGCGGTTGCGTAGACTGTTAGCGTCTTCTTTGACGAAGTCAAGAATGCTTTTACGTTTTCTGTCGCGAGCGATCGATTCCGCGTCGCGTTTGCCGGAGAACAGGCGCTCGAAGACCAATTTCGGGTTCACTTCCTTCGGAAGAGGGGTCGTCGGCGAACGCCACGACATGGTCGAGGAGTACACGCAACTGTAGCCGGAGTCGCAATTGCCAGCCATCGCGCCCACCTGGCAACCGATTTCTAACGAAGGCAACCGTGTTTGATCGCCAATACGGGCTGCAGCGACTTGGTCCACCGAGATACCCGCGCGAATATCGGTGCCATCGGTTTTACGCGGTTGACACCCCGTTAGGAAGGCAGCCATCGCTCGGGCGTGATCGCCTCCTCCATCCCCGTGAGGCCGGGCCTTGTCGGCTGTTAGGTTGGACAGAACCAGCAGATGGCTTTTGACCTTTTCGAGCGGGCGAAGCGTCTTCGGCAATTCACTTAAGGTGCCGATCTCCTTGGGGGTCCAATCCGCCATATGCACCCCGTTGGGAACATACAAGAACGCCATGCGGTTGGGCGCACGCTTGGCTGGGCTTGAGGTGTTGGCCCATGAGGTAACGGTGCCCATGGCTTCGAGCCAAGGCAAGGCAATTGCCGTTCCGATACCCCGCAGGACCGTTCGGCGGGAAATGACTTTGCTCATGGTTGGTTCCCTCTTCGCATGCGAAACGGATCGCTCCGCACAATTTCTGTAACTAAAGTGGAAAAACGGTAGTTATCCTTCTGCAAGGCACTGACGATCTTGTCGATGGATCGTTTGTCGTAGTGTTCGACGCCTCGCCCCAGAGCGTAGGTCAACATTTTTTCGGTGAGCGAGCGTGCGATCAGATCCGCACGCGATTTGAGAATCTGTTTCAACTCTGCGGGACCGGAAAATCGTTTGCCATCCGGTAGAATGCCGGAAGGATCGATCGGGAAGTTACCATCTTTCTCACGATAGCGGCCAATTGCGTCAAAGTTCTCGAAGGCGAATCCCATAGCATCCATGCGAGCGTGACAGTTCGCACAACTCGGATTCGCTCGGTGTTGCTCCATGCGTTGGCGTAGGGTGCCGGTCAGTTGGGCTTTCTCTCCCTCGGCCAATTCGGGCACGTTGGGAGGTGCCGGAGGAGGCGGCGTTCCCAAAATTTGCTCCAGCACCCAGCGGCCGCGTTTGACCGGCGACGTGCGGGTGGGATTCGAGGTGACCGAGAGAATGCTAGCTTGACCGAGCAATCCACCGCGTTCGGAATCGGCAAAGGTCACACGAACAAACTGATCCCGAGGAATCGGCGCACCTCCAGGCACGACTTTCGGCTTGCCCACGCGATTGCCTTTGGTATCGACGATGCCGTAATGCTGAGCCAATCGTCCATTGAGATAGGTGAAGTTGCCATCCACAAAATCGAGAATACTACGGTCTTCCCGCATGATCTCAGCGAAGAAGAGCTGTGTTTCTTGCAGCATCGCTTGTCGCAGGGATTCGTCGAAAGTGGGAAATAACTTGGCATCGGGAGCGAAGTTGCGCAAGGGACGCAGTTGTAACCATTGCATCGCGAAGTTCTCGACCAAAGCCTGGGCTTTGGGGTCTTTCAGCATGCGTCGGACTTGGGCTTCCAGATTGGGCGTCAGTTGCTTTGTCGCGGCCAACTCGAAGAGTTCTGCATCCGGCATCGTACTCCACAGGAAATACGACAATCGAGACGCAAGTTGGTATTCATCAAGCACTTGCGGCTCTTTAGAAGTCGGTCGATCGTCGAGTTCGACGCGGAAAAGGAACTTCGGCGAGCATAACACCGCTTGCAATGCCAAGCGCATCCCCGCTTCCCATGATTCCCCTTCCTTCTCCGTAGCTTCTACCAGTTGGGCAAGGCGCTCGACTTCCTCGGTCGTTGCCGGCCGACGGTACGCACGATCTGCCAGTCGCTTGAGAACAGCTCGAGTTTGCTGCGGCTTGGGCAAGTTAGGATCGACGGCGAGTAATTTCTTGTGGGTAGCAGGCCGCATGTCTAGCGGCCCTTCCAAGTTCATCCACTCCACGAATAGGCGAGCGGGAGGCTCGTTCGCGGGCGTGGCACCTACAGCAATGATTATTCGATGAATCGACAAGTCGGCCGGGATACGGGCTTCAATGACCTCGGCCGTTTTGGCCTCACGCGCTCTGACCTCCACGGTTTTAAGGATCATAATCGGTCCGTGGCGTTTCACCTCACCGGCCAGTTGGCTGATCGCTTCGGTCGTAGCGGGACGAGGAATCGTGGTGCCCGCCACGAGGAGCGAAGCGGTCACGGGTTGACTCCCTTCCCGTTGAGCATAGACCTTCGCTCGGAGGATGTATTCTCCGTCCGCCGGCACTTGCACCGAATTATAGACGGGGCCTTTCTCGATATATTTGGCCGAGGCTGCACTAGTGATGATGCGGTAGTCCCCTTGCATCGGGATATTCTCTGAGGCTGGCTCGGTATAGCGACCACCATACCACCGCATGGTCGGCTTGACGTTCCCCGCCAGAATCGCTCGCTGCGCAATCGCTTCAGCCGCGGCGAGATAGCGTTCCATGAGTACAGGCGAGATCGACAAAACATCACCGATGTTGTCGAACCCATGTCCCACATCATCGGAAGGAAAATCTCCTGTGGGGTCGAAATCGATTCCTATCAGATCGCGTACCGTGTTAGCGTACTCAGCCTGATTGAGCCGACGGATGGTCACTCGCCCTGGATCCGGGGGAGCCGCTAAGTCGGCTCGATGGAAGATGTCATCTACCAGACGAACGAAGGCATCGAGTTCGGTCGCCGTGGGTTTCGGTTTCCCCAAAGGGGGCATCAGGCCTTCGCGGACTTGTTGGAGCACATTGTTCCAGAGTTTGCGATGTTTCAATACCGATGCATCGTCCTGAAACGTATGCAGTGACAGATCCGCTTTCGGTTTCGTAGGGCCGTGGCACGAGAGGCAGTAGCGCTGCAAAAATGCCACCCCCTCTTGCGCAAACTTCGGCTCCGCTGCCGGAAGCGGCAACGAGGGGAGAGTCCAAAGGGACCCAATCAGGCAATATAGCAACCGTGGTGATCGCATAAACGGTGGGAATCCAAGGGTGGGAGGGCGAACTATTACTCGTTCTATTTTTGATAATCTCAGAAGTGCTTGTCAATAACGAAAATGGAATTTCCACGTAAAGCAGGAGAAAGGAGAACAACAGTAGTAACTACCGGAAGCCACTTACAGATCAGACATTGGCAGAGAGGTGATGGCTGAGAGTAGCAGACTGGCCCACTCTCTCGATTCGGAGCATGTTCTCCTACTTTCTGAATGCCCAGAGGATGGCAGAGAGTTGCGACGTTGACCCAAGCCCTCGATTCGGAACTTGGCCCAAGCCTACGATTCGGAGAATGTTCTCGTACTTCTCATCATCAGGCCAAGTGATGGCTAATCGTTGCGTTCAGGGCCACACGGAGCCATCGGACCAGTGAGCGAGATAGGTTCGTAAGATCGGGAATTCGTTGGCCTTTTGTTCGAGGAATTCACGACTCTTGGCCACGAGGGTTTCCTCTTGTTCCAGAGTAATGTCTCCCGTCAATACCCGCGAACGCAGGAAAACAAAGTAGGTATCCAGGGTGTCGCAGAGGCAATAGTCGTTGATCTCTTGCAATTTCCCTGCGCGCCACATTTGGTACACCTGATCGCCAGATATGTCCATTTTCCCCGGCTTGCCGATCAGTTTCGAGAGTAGATCCAGCCCCCCAGCCAGCCGACAGGCTCCGAAGTTCGTAAGCCAATCGAGTAAATCGATGTGACCATTGAACCGATTCCGGCTATTCATGAAATAGTCGCGGCCGGAGTAGCCGTAGCGAAAGGCCGCTAGCTCCAGCAAGGGCATGTCGAAGCCACGACCATTGAAAGTCACCAACTTGGCTTTGTAATGGCTTAGTCCCAGCCAAAATTTCTTGACGATGTCCCTCGGCCGATACAACGGTGCATCGAGGCAAGAGATCGCTTGCAGGCTGAAATCTGCTCCCACACGCAGCACACAAACGGCGATCGGATAGTGAAAACTCACCGGCAGAAAGTCGGAACCGTTCAACGATTTCTCGCGAGCTTCCGCTTGAGCACGTTCGACGGCTTCCTCAGGGGAGAGATTCTCATATCCTTCCTTCACTAGAGAAAGGAGTCGTCCATCGGGAATACTCTCGGTGTCCACGACGAGAAAAGCCGTGCGAGTGGAGGATTCGGCGAATGACCGCGAATTGATCTCGGCAGTAGCCATATGGCGATCCTTTGTTCATCGAGGACGCACGAACACTACTAGCATGCAGAACAAACGCTCAGTCGTCAACGGACCTTGACTGCTTTATCGTCCCAGAATCGATCGACTAAGATACGGACTTTACCGATTCTGTGGACCATACGGGCTAGTATGGCCGTACCTCCAGATGGTATGCTGCCTCGACGACGATTACCTTTGAGAAACGCAATGACGATCGAATCAACCCCGGAAAATCTGACTCCCTCCTCGACCACGCCCGCGGATGCCGATGCTTCGCACCGTGCGCTGCCGGATGCCGACGCCGCCCGTCTTGCGCTGCTGATCGTTTTCCTAGTGGTCTTTATCGACCTACTCGGGTTTGGAATTGTGTTGCCTTTGCTGCCGAGATACGTCGATGAGTTGCTTCCCAACGATTGGGCGGATCTTGCGCGAGGTCTGGCGATTGCAGTGCTTTATTCGTCGTTCTCGGCGATGCAATTCGTTTTCGCGCCGATCTGGGGGCGTGTGTCGGATCGCGTGGGACGAAGACCGATTTTGTTGATCGGCTTAGCCGGCTCGGTCGTCTTTTACGCTCTGTTTGCCTACGCCTCGACGCTGACCGGGGAAGGCGAACGGATGTGGGGGCTGGGACTGATGCTCGTTTCGCGTGTCGGCGCGGGCATTGCGGGAGCGACGATCGCTACAGCTCAAGCAATAATCGCCGACTGCACCACGCCGGAAAAACGCTCCCGCGGTATGGCTCTGATCGGGGCCGCATTCGGCATCGGTTTCGCTTTCGGACCTTTGCTCGCATATGCCACCCTAGTCTGGTTCGCGGATGCTCCCGCAGCTCCGGGCTTGGCTGCCTCGTTGTTGTCACTGCTCGCGCTGTTGTTGGGACTTCGCTTGCTTCCCGAAACACTTCGCCCTGGTACGGCGACTCCGCACCGATCTTGGCTGAATCTTCGCAGCCTGAGCGAAACCCTGAATATGCCCACGGTCGGCTTGCTGGTGCTGACGTTTTTCCTCGCCACCTTCGCCTTTGCCAACTTTGAAGGCACCTTGTCGCTGTTGACCAAAAGAGTGTACGACTACAACAACCGCAACAATTTCCTGATTTTTTCCTATGTCGGCTTTTCGTTAGGCTTCGCCAATGGCTTTCTGTATCGCCGTTTGTCGAAGACATGGAGCGAAGAAACACTCATGAAAGTCGGTGTCTTCCAGATGTTGTTGGGGATCGCCGGCTTGGGCGCGGTCGCATCGCTAGCGAGCCGTTCCGATACACCGCCTTCATTGACGCTCTTTCTACTGGCTTTGGCTTTGGCCGTGTTTGGTTTCGCGTTTCTGACGCCTTCGATTCAATCGCTGATTTCGCGTCGTTCTGATCCTCACCGGCAGGGCGAAGTCTTGGGAGTCAATCAATCGTTCTCGGCATTGGCACGCATTCTTGGCCCTGCTTTGGGGCTGACCTTGTTCCCCATAGGTGATACCCCGATGCTTCCCTACTTGATTGCTGCCGTCCTGCTGGGTGTTGTGCTCTTTTTGACTACGAAAATTCGTCGGGTCTGATGGGACAGATGGATACAGCACCTGCGAATCATCCCAGGGACGAGGAGTGCAGCACAGCCCCATCGTTTCATGGACGAGGAGTGCCCAGCGATGATGAGAAAACGCTTCCCCCCGTTACATCGGCTTCACCCCCAGCGAATTGCCTTGCTGAAGCCCAGCGCCTTGGGCGATATCGTCCATGCGTTGCCGGTGCTGACGGCGTTGCGCCATCTTTTTCCCGATGCCTACATCGCCTGGATCGTCAATCGTTCCTTCGAGCCTCTATTGCAAGGGCATTCCGACTTAAATGAAACTATTCCTTTCGATCGCGGTATGCTCCGGCGGGGTTGGCTGTCGGGCTTGGCCGAGATCTGCCGCTTCACCCAGTTACTGCGCCAGAAGAAATTCGACCTGGTGATCGATCTGCAAGGATTGTTGCGGACGGGATTGATGGCCTGGTTCAGCAGAGCGCCCCGCCGGATGGGATTGCAAGGTGCTCGGGAAGGCGCGCGCTTCGCCTACACCGACATCATCCCCATTCCCAACCCGACTTCCATGCATGCCGTCGATCGTTATTGGCGCGTGGTCGAGGTATTCGGTGGCGGTGACCTCCCCAAACGCTGGGACGTGCCGATTTGCTCAGCGGCTCGGCAGTGGGCCACTCAGAAACTTCAAGGTTGGCCGAAACCTTGGATTGCTGTCGCGGTGGGATCGCGGTGGTTGACCAAACGCTGGCCCCCGGAACACTTTGCCTACTTGCTACATCGCGCCGTAACCACCTTCGGTGGCACAGCGATCTTTCTCGGCGTCCCGGAAGATCAACCGCTCACCGACCGCGTTCTGGCGAAATTCCCTGCCCCGAGCCTCGATCTGACCGGGCGAACCACTCTCCCCCAATTAGCCGCGATGCTGCAATCAGCCGATCTGATGCTTGCCAATGACACCGGTCCGCTGCACCTAGCCGCAGCTCTCGGTGTGCCGACCGTCGCCCCCTACACCTGCACGCGAATCGATCGTCATGGCCCCTATCCTACCGGAGGAGGCGTGGCCACTTCGGTGGCATGCCACGGATCATATCTCAAGCAGTGCGACCGCATGATCTGTATGACTGAGCTGACCCCCGAGCGATTGTGGCCGACTTTGTGCGAAAGGATGCGTCGATGGGAATCGAGTTGCCGTTCCGCGTGACTTTGGCAAGTGGTTCCAAGGGCCGACGCTATCTGATGGAAAAATGGGGCTTCACCTTTGAGGTGTTGCCGGCCAACATCGACGAACCTACCGAAGCGCCCTACGGGAACTGCCGGCAATACGTGCAGCATGTGGCTTGGCTAAAAGCGGCTGCCGTGGCTCCCCATGTGCAAGAGGGAGTCATTATCAGTGCTGATACGGTCGGCTGGCTTGATGGCCGTGTGATCGGCAAACCTACGGATCGCAACGATGCCCGACGCATCCTTCGTAGCCTGAGCGGCCGAACCCATGAACTTTGGACCGGCGTAGTCTTATGGCGGAAGTCCGACGATCTGCAACTCATCTGGCAGGAGCGTAGTTTGGTACACATGCGCCCGGTCACGGATGTCGAACTGGAGGCCTACCTCGACTCCAACCAGTGGGTCGGTTGTTCGGGAGCATATGCCATTCGGGAAGAAGACGATCCCTTTTTAACCGTCATCGAAGGGTGCATAAGCAATGTCATCGGCCTGCCGATGGAAACCCTTACGCGGGTGATTCGTACCTTCGGCATGGACGAATCCGCCAAGGCGTGATCGACCAACGGGTGACGAATCCCCCATCGTTGGACCGAGCATCAGAAGCCGGCTAGCAGGCAGGAAGGCACCCCTGCGAATTCCGGGGTGCTGTCTCAACGATTGCTGAATAAGCCTATCTCCCTCCGATGACAGCAGCCGAATAAGCCCATCTCCCTTCCAACGACAAAGGCTGGCCGTTCCGGTTACTCCTGGGGATACAAAGGCGTGCTGAGGTAGCGTTCGCCCAAGTCGGGAAGGACAACCACGATCATCTTGCCGGCATTTTCGGGACGATGGGCCACTTGAACCGCGGCGTAAGCCGCCGCCCCACAACTGATGCCGCACAACATCCCCTCTTCACGAGCTAACCGCCGGGCCATTTCAAAGGCGTCCTCATCATTGACCTGAATGACTTCGTCGATGATGTTTAGATTCAACACCCCGGGGATGAATCCCGCACCGATCCCCTGGATCTTGTGCCGTCCTGGCTTCAACTCCTGACCAGCACGCCGTTGCGAAATCACGGGCGACAAAGCCGGTTCGACCGCGATCGATTTCATACCGGGCCGACGAGCTTTCAGCACTTCGCTACAACCGGTGATCGTTCCCCCGGTGCCGACCCCCGCGACCAGAATATCGATCTGCCCTCCTGTGTCGCGCCAGATCTCCTCGGCCGTGGTCCGCCGATGAATTTCGGGATTCGCCGGATTGTTAAACTGCTGCGGCATGAATGCTTTGGGTTCGCCTCCCATCTCGCGGAAGATTTCTTCTGCACGGGCCACGGCCCCGCTCATACCGCGATCGCTAGGCGTCAGGACCAATTGAGCGCCGAACGCTTTCAGCAAGCGTCGACGTTCCAACGACATGCTTTCGGGCATCGTCACCATCAATTTGTAGCCCCGAGCAGCGCAGGTGAAGGCCAAGGCAATGCCGGTGTTGCCTGAAGTCGGTTCGATGATCAGCGTGTCCTTGTTGATCTTGCCTTCACGCTCGGCCGCGTCGATCATCGCTACACCAATGCGATCTTTCACCGACCACAGCGGATTGAAGTTTTCCAATTTGGCGACCACAGTAGCCGGGGCATTGTTGGTCACGCGCCGTAGCCGAATCAACGGCGTATTACCGATGGTTTGGGTGATATCATCATAAATCCGTCCACGAAAAGTTGTCTCCGGCATTGCTTATCTCCGTCCCCGAGAGGAAAAGTTTACCATGTTGATTCGGTAACTCACCCACTGTAAGTTTATCGGTTCCGCAAAACAAGAGGACTCTCGGAAACCCCGTAGCCATCACGATTCGTCTATCTCCGTGCCAGTAAGCGACGTGACACCCCCCGACTTGGAACTTGAAGCGACGAATTCACGGCCACCGGTTTTTCTTGTGTCATCTTTCTTAAGCATAGGGCTCTTCCGTCATCTTCGTCAGCAAGGGATTCTCTCGTTTCGCATCTTCGTCTGCGAGAAACTTGACAAGCCCTCAATTTAGCGACGAGATGAGCCGTCACATTTCGGTCTTCCTAGGTGTCCAAGGAAGTGAGGCGGTATATCCTATCGTTTACCCCCCTTGTCCTTCCTTGGAGATCCTTCCGATGTTGCTTTTCGATGCCCATCTAGACCTAGCTTGGAATGCCATCGATTGGAACCGCGATCTGCACCTGCCTGTGGCTGAGATCCGTCGTTGGGAGTTGGAACAGAAGTTGACCGATCTGAAAGCACGCGGTCGCGGGACGGTGTCGTTCCCGGCTTTGCGTCAAGGACAGGTCGGCATCTTCATCGCAACCTTGCTGGCACGGGTCAACATGCCGGGGGCAGTCCCGGCATTTCAGCGTTATCGGCACATGCAAGCTGCTTCGGCCGCTGCCTGGGGCCAACTCCATTACTACCAGATCTTGGAACGCCTAGGGACTTTACGTTGGATCAAGGATCTCGCCACCCTCGAAGCTCACTATGCGGCCTGGTCGAAGCCCGACACCGACGCCGAACCGCTCGGTTTCATCCTCAGTATGGAAGGTGCTGATCCGATTCTGTCGCCCGAGGATGTCGAACTGTGGTACAACGCCGGACTGCGCATCATCGGGCCGGCTCATTACGGCGTCAGTCCCTATGCCCATGGCACCGGCACCGTGGGGGGATTATTTCCTCAAGGAAAGACGTTGTTGCGCGAAATGGAACGCGTCGGCATGATTCTCGACGTTACCCATCTTTCGGACCAGTGCTTCGACGAGGCTTTGGAAATCTATCACGGTCCTGTCTTGGCGAGTCATCACAATTGTCGGGCGTTGGTGCCGGATCAACGTCAACTTTCCGATGACCAAATTCGCCGATTGATTGAACGCAAAGCAGTCATCGGCGTCGCCTTAGATGCTTGGATGCTCTACCCAGGTTGGATTCGTGGACAAACCACCCCTCAAGCCGCTAAGGTGACGTTGGCTACCGTGTTGGATCACGTCGATCACATTTGCCAATTGGCCGGCAACGCGAATCATGTGGCCATCGGCACCGACTTGGACGGAGGGTTCGGCACCGAACAATCGCCGGCCGACCTCGACACCATCGCCGACATCCAACGACTTCCCGAAATGTTGGCCCAACGCGGCTACAGTCAGGAAGCCATCGTTGGCTTCGCTCATGGCAACTGGATGCGATTCTTCCGCGAAGCCTGGAAGCGTGGGCAGCAAGCATAATTTTGCCGGGTAGAATCTTCCCTCTCTTGATCAAAACGGCATAATGAGTTTCCGCCCTTAAATTAAAAGGAGGATTCGACGATGCGGTTGGGTCGATGGGTTGGTTTGTGGGTTGTCACGTTCTGTTCTGCTGTAGTGGCTGATCCCCCTCCCCAAGGGATGAAAACGGTTGCCCTCAACGGTCACCATTTCACCTTGCCCGAGGGGTTCACGATCGAATTGGCTGCGAAAACGCCCTTGATCGATCGCCCGATCACCGCGGCCTTCGATGATCAAGGGAGGCTCTATGTCTCCGATTCGTCGGGATCGAACGAACGTGTTACCGACCAACTTCATAAGAAGCCACACCGCATTATTCGTTTAGAAGATACCGATGGTGATGGGGTCTATGACCGATCCACGGTATTTGCGGATCGGATGATGTTTCCTGAAGGAACCTTGTGGCACGCAGGTTCGCTCTATGTCGCTGCTCCGCCGAGCATTTGGAAACTGACCGACACCAACAACGACAGCGTCGCCGACCTTCGCGAAGAATGGTTCAAGGGAGAAACTCTCACCGGCTGCGCCAACGATCTGCACGGCCCCTATCTCGGCCTGGATGGTTGGATCTATTGGACCAAAGGAGCCTTTGCCAAGCAAACCTACCCCCGCGAAGGCAAAAAGCCGCTGGTGACTCGTGCCGCTCATATCTTCCGCAGGCATCCCAAGAATCATGGGGAAATCGAGGCGGTGATGACGGGGGGAATGGATAACCCCGTCGATGTGGTTTTCGCACGTACGGGAGAGCGGTTTTTCACCACGACTTTCTTCCAGCATCCCGAGGCAGGTTTGCGGGACGGTTTGATTCACGCCATCTACGGGGGCATCTATGGCAAGGATCACGACCCGATTTACGAACACCCGTGGACCAGTCCGCAGTTGCT
>CALEEC010000402.1 GCA_937949245.1 uncultured Gemmataceae bacterium
CTGGCCCTACCGCGATTGGCTGATCCGAGCGTTGAACGCCGACATGCCATTCGATCAATTCACCCGCGAACAGTTGGCCGGCGATCTGCTGCCCCAACCGACGGTCGATCAACTCCTGGCGACCGCGTTCCATCGCAACACGATGGCGAACGATGAAGGGGGGACCGACGACGAGGAATTCCGCGTCGCTGCGGTCAAAGATCGCGTCGATACCACCATGCAAGTCTGGATGGGAGTGACGTTCGGCTGCGCCAAATGCCATTCGCACAAATACGATCCGTTCTCGCTGAAAGAATATTATCAACTGTACAGCTTCTTCAACCAGACGGAAGATGCCGATCGCTTTGACGATGCGCCCAAACTTCCGGTGCCCACCCTGGAACAAGCACGCAAGCAGGCCGCCATTCGCGTGCAACTGCAGGCACTCCAGGAGGCGCAGTTCGCGGCCACAGTCGAACTGAAACGCGAAGCCCAACAGTGGGAAACCCAACTGCGCCCGAAACTGGACCAACCCGACACCGGCAAAAACCTTCCCGCCGAGGTACTGCAAGCGCTGAAGGTCGCCGAAGACCAACGCAGCGACGCGCAGAAGCAAGCGATCCTGCGGCACGTCGCTAGCTTCGCCGAGGCGACCAGCGAGATACGCCAAGCCATCCAAGCACGGCAAGCCGAGTTGAAGGCGCTGCAGATCCCCGAAGTGCCGATCCTCCGCGAATTGCCCCCCGACAAGCGTCGGCCCAATCGCCTGCACATTCGCGGCAATTTCCTCGATTCCGGCGAGGCCGTTCAGCCGGATACGCCGAAAATCTTTCCGCCGTTTCCCAAAGATGCGCCGCGCAATCGGCTCGGCTTGGCCCAATGGCTGACGCACCCGGACAATCCGTTGACCGCCCGCGTGGCCGTCAACCGTGTTTGGGCGCTATTGTTCGGCACAGGACTCGTCGAAAGCCAGGAAGATTTCGGCTCGCAAGGGCAACCTCCCAGTCACCCGGAATTGCTCGATTGGCTGGCCGTTGAGTATCGCGACAACGGTTGGTCGCTCAAGAAATTGCTCAAAACGATCGTGACTTCGCAGACGTATCGGCAATCATCGAAGCTGACACCGGAATTGGCTAGCAAAGATCCACGCAATCGTTTGCTGGCCCGCGGCCCGCGGTTTCGCATGGAAGCGGAGATGATTCGGGATGTCTCGTTGGCCGTCTCGGGATTGCTCAGCCGCAAAATGTACGGCCCCTCAGTGATGCCTCCGCAACCCGATGGGCTATGGCGTTCCGCCTACAGCGGGGCCAAGTGGGAAACCGCGACCAACGAAGACCGATACCGCCGCGGCATCTATACCTTCATCAAGCGAACGACCCCCTACCCGGCAATGGCCACCTTCGATGCGCCGAGTCGGGAGTTATGCACCATCCGTCGGATCAACACCAATACGCCCTTGCAAGCGCTGGTGACGCTCAACGACACCGCGTTCGTCGAGATGGCCCAGGCGTTGGCGCGACGGATGCTTCTGGAAGGAGGGAAAACGACCGAAGAACGCATCGCCCACGGCTTACGCCTGGCCTTGGTCCGGCCGGCTCAACCTGAGGAAGTGACCATCTTGGCTGAGTTGTTCGCTGAGCGACAAGCGCATTTTGCCAAGCACCCGCAGGAAGCGAAACTCTTCGCCGGCACGACGACTCCGACCACGACCGCGCCTACGACACTCCCCAGCAGTGATGCCGATCGCGCCGCCCTGACGGCAGTCGCTAACGTGATTCTGAACTTGGATGAATTCCTAACGCGGAACTAACTCTGCACTCCGACGCCGGCTGCCTGCCGATGTGATGCGGAACCTAAATGAATTTCTAACGCGGAACGAGAACCGATGAATCCATATCTCGAAGCGCTGCAACAACGGACCCGACGCCATTTTTTCCGCGATTGTGGCGTCGGCTTAGGAGCAATCGCCCTGGCCGAGTTGCTGGCCCGCGATCGCGCACGCGGTAGTCCCCATACGCCGCCCCCCAACCCGTTGGCTCCGAAAAAGCCGATGCTGCCGGCTAAGGCCAAGTCGGTCATCTACCTGCACATGGCCGGTAGCCCAAGCCAACTCGACCTGTTCGACTACAAACCGCAACTGGTCAAGTACAACGGCAAACCGTGCCCCAAAGAGTTCTTGGAAGGCAAACGCTTTGCGTTCATCCGCGGGGTGCCGAATTTGCTGGGCACGCCGTTCAAGTTTGCCAAGCATGGCCGATCGGCAGCGGAATTGAGCGAATTGTGGAAACATCTGCCGGAAGTGATCGACGACATTGCCATCGTAAAAACGGTGCAGACCGATCAATTCAATCACGCGCCGGCTCAACTGTTGCTGCAAACCGGAACGAACCTCCCCGGGGGGGCAGCCATCGGTTCGTGGGTGACGTATGGCCTGGGGACGGAGAATCAGAGTCTGCCGGGCTTCGTGGTACTCAGCAGCGGCGGCAAAGCGCCGGACGCGGGCAAAAGCGTCTGGGGCAGCGGCTTTCTGCCTAGCGTCTACCAAGGGGTGCAGTGCCGTTCGCCGGGCGAACCGGTGTTGTTTTTGTCCAATCCCCCTGGTCTGGATCGCGCCGGACGCCGCGCCACGCTAGACGCCCTCGAACGCCTCAACCGCAGGAACGCCGAGGCCATCGGCGATCCTGAAACGCTCACCCGCATCGCCCAGTATGAGTTGGCCTTCCGCATGCAAATGGAAGTGCCCAAGGTGATGGACATCTCCCAAGAGCCGAAACACATCTTGGAGATGTACGGTGCGGTGCCCGGCTACGTTTCGCCGGCCGAGGGAGCCGCCGATCCGCGAACGTTGTATCGCGGCAACGACCCGCAGTTGGCCAACAACCTACTATTGGCTCGTCGCTTGGTCGAAGCTGGCGTCCGCTTCGTGCAGATCTACGACTGGGGCTGGGACCACCACGGCGTCAGTCCGGGGGAAGACATCACTCATACCCTCCCCATCAAGATCCAGATGATCGACAAACCTCTGACTGCCCTCATCAAAGACCTCAAGCAACGTGGCCTGTTCGACAGCACGCTCCTCTTGTGGGGAGGCGAATTTGGCCGCACGCCGATGGCTCAGAATTCGCCCAATCAGAAGTTCATCGGCCGCGATCATCACCCCTATGCTTTCACCATGCTGTTGGCCGGGGGAGGCATCAAAGGTGGCCAGACTTACGGCCAGACCGATGAAATGGGGTATTATCCGGTCGAAAATGCCTTCGATGTCCGCGATCTGCAAGCGACGATCTTGCATCTGCTGGGCTTGGACCCCTTCAAGCTGACTTACGAGTATCAGGGACTGTCGCAACGGCTGATCGGTGCGGAAGGCAAAGCGAAGTTGCACCCGCAGTTGTTGGCTTAGGTAGAGAGGACGGCTTGTTCCCTTGACCTGACAGAGGACGCGCGACGATGAGGCAATGTTTGCTATTCGGTTTACTGGGAGCGTTG
>CALEEC010000403.1 GCA_937949245.1 uncultured Gemmataceae bacterium
TTTTCACGGCAATTCGCTGAACTGGATCGAGCCAAACGAATACCTCCTTCATCCTCTGATGCCGCGGCCTCGGAGGATGAAGGAGGTAGATGCGTGGATGTTCTAGCCGATCAGATTATTTCTTTTCTTCTTCGTCAAGTACTTTGATTTGCGAAGGCACGTTGACGATGATTTGCGGATTGCCTTGGTAGAGGGAAACCTTCCCTTCCACACGAATGGTTTTTCCTTCGTATTTCTTGATACCTTCGGGACCGCCTTCCCATTTGTCGAAGCTACGGCTAAAGATGGCGACGGTAAACGCTCCGCGGCCTATGTTGCCAAACGAAATGGTGCCCACTTTGCCGGAACCGGATACGCGGAACGCACTCACTTTACCGACGATAGCCGCTTCTTTGCCTTCCATCGCTTTGATTTTGTCGGTAGCATCGGCGGGAATGGCTTCGCCTTTGTCGTCGGCTTTCTCTTCGGGTTTAGCTGCGGCAGGTTTGTCGGCTTCTTTGGCTTTGGCCTTCTTCGGCGCTTCCCGCAAGGCCGGACGCACGGACTTGGCTGTGTTTTCGCTGCGAATTCGGTCATCTTCTTCGGCGGCCCAGATGACGCCGAAACTCAGCAAGAGCGTTAGCAGGCCAGCGATCCACCATCGGTGCATGATGCATTCTCCTCGTTCAGATGAATTTGGTCATTCTTCAGGAAACGGAATCCGTTACTTATCCACCGGAGCAGGTTCAACCACCCGATTCCCCAAAGGGGGGACGGCTCCGGGTTTGACACGGTCGTTGGTGCCGACTTCAAACGTCTCGCCCCGTTTGGGGGCGAAGGCCGGCACGCCCATTTTCTTCAACGCGTCGGCCAAGCCGACGGCTCGTTCTTCGTCGCCATGAACCACATAGACGGCACCCACCGATTGAAATTCGTGGAGCCATTCCAGAATCTGTTGCCCCCGAGCGTGAGAGCTGAAGCCGGATTGCTTTTCCACTTGCAGTTTGATTTCCGTGGGGCGAATTTCTCGCTTCATGCCGGTTTCTTTGGTCCATTCCTCCCAGGGAATGCCGATCTGCTTTTCGCCCGACTGGAGTTTCTTGCCCACGGAATCCGGGGATTGATAACCGACCAAGAACACGGCATTCTTCTCATTTTTGGCCATGTGCCAAAGGTGTTTCGGTGCCGTGGCGTGATCGAGCATGCCACTGGTGGAAATGTAAATGGCCGGTTCACCGCTGCCGTGCGTTTGCAGGCTCTCGGTGGGGCGAACCTCACGGTAACGATGCAGATAGAACAGCGATTTCTTCTCTGCGGCAAACTTGCGCGCTTCTGAGTCGTGGTACTCAATGTAGCGGTGATAGATTTCGGTGATTTTTTGGGCGGTCGCGGAGTCGGAATAGATGGGAATCTTCGGATCGATGACTTGATCGGCCATCAGTTTGTGCAGCACATACAGCAGGCATTGGGTCTTGTGCAGAGCAAACGCAGGAATCAGTACGCTACCGCCGTTGCGAATCACTTTCATGATGCGTTGGCCGAATTCTTCGTAGCTGACCATGTCCCGAGCGGTGGGGCCGTAGGTAGATTCCACTAACACGGCATCGGCACCGTAGTGCTGCGTCGGACTGCACAAAATGGGGGTCGTATCCGGCCCCATGTCGCCGCCGAAGAGAATCTTGACGCCGTCGATCCAAATTTCCACCATGGCCGAACCGAGAATGTGCCCGGCATCGGTGAAGCGGAACGTCAGGCCACTTTTGCTAATCTTGGTATTGTAAGGCACGGCCTCGATCAATCCCATGGTCGGTTCAACGGACTCGATCTTGTACAGCGGGTCTTCCTCGTCGTTGATCGATGCCGTACCCGCGGACATGTCGAGCATGACCTTGGTGATGTCCCGCGTGCAATCGGTCGCGTAGATCGGGCAACGCAACCCTTTCTCGTAGAGCAAGGGCAGTCGGCCATTGTGGTCCACATGCCCGTGAGTCAGGAAGAAGGCCTTCACCTCTTTGGGATCGAAAGGAAATTCGAGGTTCTCTTTGCGATGATTGGCGATGTCGGCATAGAAAAGGCCGCAGTCGACCACGATCAGGCCAATGCTGGTTTCCAGTAAGTGACAGGAACCAGACACTTGGCGGGTCGAGCCATAAAAGGAGAGTTTCGGGCGTTTGGTCGTCGGAGCTGCAGCGAGCCGAAAGCCGGGAGGCAAAAGGCATCCCCCAGCTACAGCCGCGGTGGTTTGAAGGAACGAGCGACGGTCCATCTTGTCAGCCTGTCTCGGAAGGAAGGAATTGGAGCCTAGCCTAACAACTTCGCGAAGAGATTCTACGGCGTCTCCTTCCGATAGCCATGCTTTCACCAAATCCTCACGCTAAACCACCCGAGGGTGGTTGCTGAGGCAGAGAGTGGATTACATTTCGTCGCGGCGGGAAAGAATCTTTTGCTCGAACTGGGCGATTTTTTCCAAACGTCGGGCATGACGTCCGCCCTCGAACTCGGTGGTAATCCACAAACGTACCATCCGTTCGATCAGATCTTCGCTCAATAAATCCGCAGACAAGCACAGGATGTTGGCATCGTTGTGCCGTCGGCTCATCTCGGCCGTCACGGGGTCGTGGCACGGTGCGGCGCGCACTCCGGGAACTTTGTTGGCAGCGATGCTCATCCCAATTCCGGTTCCGCAGATGAGAATCCCCATCTCCGTTTGTTTGTTTCCTACGGCGGTCGCTACTTCCAGGGCAATATCGGGATAATCGGCGCTGGTTTGGGAGAAAGTACCCAGGTCCATCACTTCGTGGTTGAGTTGCTGCAACAGCACAATCAACCGTTGTTTGACGGTGAACCCACGATGATCGCTACCGATGGCGATTTTCATATCGGCCTAATCTCCGACAAAATTCGATCGATGTGACGAGCGATACTCTGGGCGCATTGACGATAATCATCGATACTTCCGCCATAGGGGTCAGGAATGTCCCCTTCTGCGCCGGCCAAGAGTTCTACCGGTCGAGGCAAATCGGGCAGGATCTCTTGAATCGCCTGCTGATGCGATTGGGCCAACGCGTATAGCAAGTCGGCTTCGCGAAGCAAACCCGGATGCACCAAGCGGGAACGATGAGAGCTTAGGTCCGCGCCGAACTCTTGAGCGACGGCAATGGCGTGCGCCGAGGCCGGCCCTCCGCCAAAAGCCGCGACTCCAGCCGACAGAATCCAATAGCCTTTAGCAGGGAGTTCCTCGACGCTACAGCCGAGCCGATCGGCCAAACGACGCTTGAGCAAATGTTCCGCCAACGGACTGCGGCAGGTGTTTCCAGTACAGACGAAAATAATCCACATCGCTGCCAGACGCACCAATTCCTCGAAGCGATACTCTCCCGGTCGAAAGACGTTCCAACCTTCGGCGGTCAAGCGTAGCCAAGTCGGGGGCGTGGAGGAAACCACAGGGCCGTCGTCGAGGACCAAACTAACCTGCTCCGCCAGCGGGGCGATCCACTCGGAGCAAGGGATAGGCGCGTCCGCTGCCGAAGTCGAAGTGGGAGCCGTGATTTCGCGCAGCACCAAGGAGAAGGGAAGCCGTTGCCGCAGTTGGAAAAAGACCTCATGATAGGGCGAAGCGAACCAAACTTCTGCCACCGAGGCCGGGAGCGTTCCTAGGACCGAAGTGTTCCACCACTCCCGCGGCAAGCCGATCACCAACGGACCTGGCCAGCAACGGCGTAACAGTCGCTGGGCTGCCGAGGGAAGTTGGTCGAAATGGAACGGCCCATCTGTTTCCCCGGCTCGAGGAACCCAGATCGTCTCCGGGGAAGGGCCATCTCCGGGCATTGCAGCGGGCATTTCGTTCAGACGCCGCGCTAGGGTGTAGCCCCCCTCGGTAGGGAGAACTACCGTAGCACCGTCACGCAGGTGAGAAATTA